>NZ_CP016615.1:1055000-1355000 GCF_013377275.1 Vespertiliibacter pulmonis | reverse complement strand
AATATTCATTTTGATTGCACCATAACTAATTGCTTCACGAATTTCTTCACGACTTGACCCCGATCCGCCGTGGAATACAAAATCTAACGCATTATTTGATAAATTACGCTCTTTAGATACAAATACCTGTGAATCACCTAAAATTGATGGCTTCAATTTAACATTACCCGGTTTATACACACCGTGAACATTACCAAACGCTGCCGCAATAGTAAAACGTGGGCTAATCGGGCTTAACTGATCGTAAACATAAAGTACGTCTTCTGGTTGAGTATATAAACGTGATTCATCGACATCACTGTTATCTACACCATCTTCTTCACCACCCGTAATGCCAATTTCAATCTCAAGCGTCATACCTATTTTACTCATTCGCTCAAGATATTTTTTACAAATATCCATATTCTCTTCGATTGGCTCTTCTGAAAGGTCAATCATATGTGAAGAAAAAAGCGGTTTACCTGTTTCTGCGAAATGTTTTTCACCTGCATCTAATAAGCCATCAATCCAAGGAAGTAATTTTTTCGCCGCATGGTCTGTATGAAGAATAACAGGAATACCGTACTCTTTTGCTAATTCATGAACGTGTTTTGCACCAGCAATTGCTCCTAATACATCGGTACGAGCGCCACTTGTTGGCTTTAACCCTTTACCTGCATAAAATTGTGCACCGCCATTTGAAAACTGTACAATAACTGGAGCTTGCATACGAGCAGCCGTTTCTAACACTGCGTTCACAGAATCAGATCCAACACAGTTTACAGCAGGAATTGCAAAATTATGCTCTTTTGCATAAGCAAATACTTTTTGTACATCATCACCTGTAACCACGCCGGGTTTAACAACATCTAATAATTTGGCCATTTCACGTTTCCTTTTATTTGTTTAAGAATATGTCTCTAGTTAGCTATTTGCTCGTTTTTCAAGAATTTCAACTGCAGGTAACACTTTACCCTCTACAAATTCTAAAAATGCACCGCCACCAGTCGAAATATATGAAATTTTATCTGCAATTCCAAATAAATCAATTGCTGCAAGAGTATCACCGCCGCCTGCAATAGAAAATGCACCATTAGCTGTCGCATCTGCGATTGCATTAGCAACAATTTCTGTTCCTTTACGGAAATTTGGAAATTCAAATACGCCAACAGGCCCATTCCAAAGAATAGTTTTTGCGTTGCGAATAATTTCAGCAAGTTGTTCTGCAGATTTATCACCGATATCGAAAATAGATTCACCATCAACTACTGCATTGACTGCTTTTTCAGTTGCTACAGCAGTTTCAGAAAATTCAGTGCCAACACGCACATCAACAGGAACAGGAATATTAGTTTCTTTTGATAAACGTTGAGCTTCAGGAATCAAATCGGCTTCGTAAAGGGAATTACCTACATTATTTCCTTCAGCAGCAATGAAAGTATTTGCAATTCCACCACCAACAATAAGTTGATCTGCAATTTTTGAAAGAGAATCTAAAACAGTTAATTTAGTCGATACTTTTGAACCACCAACAATTGCCAACATTGGGCGTTGTGGTTCTTTTAATGCTTTACCTAATGCCTCTAATTCTGCGGCTAATAATGGTCCTGCACACGCAATAGGAGCATATTCAGCAACACCATAAGTGGAACCTTCTGCACGATGAGCTGTTCCAAATGCGTCCATCACAAAAATATCACATAATGCAGCATATTTTTTTGCTAGTTCAGGATCATTTTTCTTTTCGCCTTTATTAATACGGACATTTTCAAGAACAACAATTTCATTATCATTCACCTCAACGCCATCTAAATAATCACGAACTAAACGTACTGGAACATCTAAGGCTTCATTTAAATAATCCACCACGGGTTGTAATGAATTTGTCTCCTCAAATACGCCTTCTGTTGGACGACCTAAATGGGAAGTTACCATTACTTTTGCCCCTTTTTGTAACGCCAATTTCAAGGTAGGAATAGTAGCTCGAATACGAGCATCAGATGTAACTTTCCCATCTTTTACTGGTACATTCAAATCTGCACGAATAAAAAGACGTTTACCTGCAAGGTCAAGATCTGCCATTTTTTTTACGGACATAATAAAAATTCCTCTTTGACATAAAAATAAAACGGCGTGATTATATCAGCTTCCTATTCATTTGGGCGAACGTAAATTAAATTATTAACTATCTCATTGATCCCAGTTATAAAATTGGCTAGATAAATAAAAAATCAGACCGCCTACAAGCGGTCTGATTATTCCTAAATATTACAGCATTAAAATTATAACCAGAAAAGGTAGCCATAAGTAGCAATTACAAAAATACAAAGTAAGTTTAGCCAAATTCCTGCTCTAACCATTTCACGCTGTTTAACTTCACCTGTACCAAACACAATCGCATTTGGAGGTGTTGCTACTGGCAACATAAATGCACAGGAAGCGCCTAAACCAATAATTAAAGCTAAACCGACTGGTGGCATATTAAGTGCCTGAGCAATCGAGATAAAAATAGGTACTAATAATGCGGCACTTGCTGTATTTGAGGTAAATTCTGTTAAGAAAATAATGAAAGTTGCAACAATTAATGCAATTAGGTAAAAATGACCGCCTTGAATTAAAAAGACAATACCATCTGCCATTACTTTGCTTGCTCCCGTTTTTCCTAACACGGTGCTTAGCGTTAAACCACCGCCAAATAGCATTAACACGCCCCATTCAGTATTTTTTTGGATTTCTTCCCAACTAACGACACGAGCAATACATAATAATGCGGCTGCAACTAAAGCAATTACACTATCAAAACTCGTAATTTTTTTAATCCCTAACAAGTTTGAAATCAATGGGTTAAGCTGTTTACTGAAAATCCAACTCAAGGCAATCGCCACAAAAATAACAAGCGTAATAACACGGCTACGGCTCATCTCAATTTTATCGAAATCAAATTTAAACGTGCGATTTAAATTTGGCTTAAATACAACGTATAGTACGCCAATCATAAGTGGCATTAAAATTATCATTACTGGCAAGCCATAACCTAACCAATCAGCAAAGGTTAAATTCAAATTAGATGCCACAATATTATTCGGTGGGCTACCAACAACTGTCCCCATACCGCCAATACTCGCACTATATGCAATACCTAATAGTACAAAAACATAAGTATTATGCTCTTTTTCTCTATCTAATTTACTCAAAATTCCCATTGCAAGCGGTAACATCATTGCTGCTGTTGCTGTATTACTAATCCACATAGAAAGAAAAGCTGTTACACATAATAAATAAACAACAGCAAGAGACAGCTTACCTCTGGCTAAACGCATAATATTATTAGCAATCATTTGATCCAGTTTCTGAATATGCAGTGCTGCAGCCAAAGCAAAGCCACCAAAAAATAGAAAGATCGTTGGATCAGCAAAATTCACTAATGCTTCTTTAGAAGTTACGATGCCTAAAGCGATTGCTAGAATAGGAACTAATAATGCAGTAATAGTTACATGGAGTGCCTCTGTAAGCCAAAGCACCGCAACAAATGCTAATAGTGCCAAGCCTTTATTAGCTTGTGCATCAAACGGCAGAAATGCCAATAATCCAAAAAATAAAATGATATCAGCAATGAAGATTGTACTGTTTATCACTGTTCTGCGATTTGTATGATAATGATCCATACTCCCTCCCAATATTAAAATTTCACCCAATATAACAAAATTAATTTTTATTAGTATGAGTAAAAATGAAAACTGTGAGGCATCTCACACATTCACATAAAAAAACGGTAAGATTTTAACCTATCTTACCGCTTGTACCTATAATTTTTACTATTTTAAAGCTTCACGCTTTAGCTCTTTTTTTACTAATCTCAACGTTTGTTTAATTTCTCGTTTACTTTGCCATACAAGAAAAATACACACTAAAAATGTAATGCCATAGGAAAACCAAACATAAAAACTATATCCTCCCATCGCAAAAAAATCAGCCATTGAATCAAATTGAAAAGTCATTTTTGCTCCTAATATTTTATCGACTCTGTTGAGCAAGTACTTTTACCCACGGGCGTTTACGCTCGTCATAAACCAAAGCACTGCGATAACGTAACACACTAAGCCAAAGCATAAATAGCATTGTGCCTAAAATTGCAAGCAATAGTGGAATTAACATTTCAACTGCCATTGATGGCTTTGCAAATTTAGTAATAGTTGAACCTTGATGTAAGGTATTCCACCATTCTACTGAAAAATGAATAATGGGTAGATTAATTACCCCAACAATGGATAAAACGCCCGCTGCTTTTGCCCCCACTGTGCGATCTTGAAAAGCAGAATAGAGCGCAATTACCCCAATATATAGGAAAAATAGTACTAATGCTGAGGTTAAACGAGCGTCCCACACCCACCAAGTACCCCACATTGGTTTTCCCCAAACTGCACCTGTTATCAATGAAATCAATGCAAAAACCATTCCAATAGGAGCCATTGATATCATCGCTAAATGAGCTTGGCGAATTTGCCATACCAACGCAACGAGTGCAGCAACTGCCATTGAAGCATAGACTCCCATTGACCAAATGGCTGCAGGAACATGAATAAAAATAATACGGTAACTATCACCCTGTTGATAATCTTTTGGCGCAAAAGCCAGCCCCAAAGTTATTGCAATAGTAAGTAATACTAAACTCATTATGCCTAGCCACGGCTGCGCTTTACCTAACAAATGGTATTGAACCTCAGACTTTGCATATGGGTGTAACCATTTCCACATAAATATTCTCCAACAAATTGGCAAAAAAATAGATAACCTAACCGCTTGCCTTAACACTACTGCAAGCTAATTCTCAATGCCCCAGCAATTGCATAGGGGGAAAAAGTTAACGCTAATACTAGCATTGCGCCTAAAATAGCTAATTGCCCTGTATAGCTTAAATTCAATGTTGCTGCCTCTAGCACAGATGCAGCAAAAATCAATACGGGAAGAAATAACGGCAAAATCAACAAACTCAATAAAATTCCGCCTTTACGCAACCCTACGGTAAGGGCAACACCAATCGCTCCTAAACAACTTAAAATGGGTGTGCCTAATAATAAAGTAAGCACTAATGCCCACCATACCTCAATGTCAAGGGAAAGTAACACTGCTGTAATTGGAGACAGTAAAATAAGCGGTAAGCCCGTTAATAACCAATGGGCTATAACTTTTGCTAATGCAACTTGGGATAGCCCTGTGGGTAATATTAAGAGTTGTTCTAACGTTCCATCTAAATAATCATCTCTAAAAAGTCGTTCGAAAGAGAGCAAAGCCGATAAAACAGCTGCAACCCAAGCTACACCAGTTGCAATTTTACCTAATAAGGTTGGGTTTGGTCCGATTAAAAGTGGAAACATTGTGATAATAATCAAAAAAAACCAAAGAGGGTTTAAAATTTCAGCAGGCTTACGAAAAGCTATTTTAAGTTCTCGCTGAATAATCGTTAGTAAAATCATTTTATACCTTAAATTGATCAAGAGAAATATAATGTAACCCTTCACTTTTCACTGTTTGATGGCTAGTTAAAATAACCATTCCACCCTGCTGACAATGCTGCTCAATATGAGTAATCAATTCTGCTACTCCTTTTTTATCAATCGCATTAAAAGGCTCGTCTAGTACCCATAAATGAGCCTGTGTAAGCCAAAGTTTAGCTAATGCCACACGGCGTTGCTGACCCGCTGAAAGATGAAAACAAGGTAAATCTTCTCTCCCAATAAGCGATACTTTAGATAACGCATTCCAAATAACATCATCATTGGCAGGTAAATTATATAATTTTTGATAAAAACATAAATTTTCCCACGCTGAAAGTTCAGGTTTAACGCCTGCATTATGACCAAGGTAAAATAGGTTTGAATAATAGCTTTCTCTCTGTTTTTGAATTGACGTGTCATTCCATAAAATTTTACCTTTTACTGGCACAGAAAGCCCAACAATCATTCTCAAAAGGCTTGTTTTACCTATGCCATTATGCCCTTCAACTTGCCAGCACTGCCCATTTTCCACCTGTAAATTACAGCCTTCAAACAAACGTGTTTCACCACGCTCACACGCAATATCCAATAAAGTTAATTGATTTTTATTATACATTTATAATGCTAAAACCTCTTTGACAAAGGGAATGGTTAATTTACGTTTTGCCTGTAAAGATGCACGATCAAGGAGATCAATTTTACTAATCAATGTCTGTAATTCACGATCAAGTCGCTTAAAAAGGAAATTAGCCACATCATCACTCAATTCAAATCCTTTATTACGAGCA
This sequence comes from Vespertiliibacter pulmonis, assembly GCF_013377275.1. Taxonomy (NCBI): domain Bacteria; kingdom Pseudomonadati; phylum Pseudomonadota; class Gammaproteobacteria; order Pasteurellales; family Pasteurellaceae; genus Vespertiliibacter; species Vespertiliibacter pulmonis. The sequence continues at coordinate 1,348,738 of NZ_CP016615.1, read as the reverse complement.
TATTGAATTAGAATGCTGATCTTCTGATCATCACTAAGATCATCTAAACGATATACTTCCCCCCAAGTTAAGCGAGAACGTAAATCGGGCAATTCAATTTTAAGTTGATGAGGAGGACAATTCGCACTAATTATCAATAAGGTTTTGTGCCCTTGGTTAAATAACCCTTGCTGTTCACGGATCTGATTAAATAAATTAAAAATTGCCAATTCCCACTCAGGATCGCCCATAATAGCTTGTAGATCATCAAGACATACCACATCTAGCTGTTCAACATTATCAAGCACACTGGCAGAAAAATAGTGCGATTTTTCCAAAGGAATATAGCTGGCTGTACGTTGCTCAATTAAAAAATGGTTAATAATTGCTTTAAGTAAATGACTTTTACCACTACTTTTCCCTCCCCAAATATAGAAAAATGGCTGGTTTACTTCAGAAAAATTTTGGTATAGAGAATCTAACAACAATAAATTGTTGCCTGAATAGAAATTTTCAAACGTTTCATCATCAACTTGATGAATAGGTAATGATAGTTGCAAGGTTTAAAAATACTTGGGGAAATTTAGATACAGAATAACGGAAAAAATGGCTATTGAGAAGATCTAGCATTGATTTAGAACAACTTTTCACTGATACAAGCGGTAAGATTATCACCAAAATTTGCAATTTATCTGCATAATCTTACCGCTTGATCACTTTCTTAATTTTTTGCTTTTTGTAATTTTATCCAGTTGTAATAGCCATACACTGAATTTAGCAAATAAGCAGAGTACATAAGGTACATTGACGTATTATCTGCCCAAAGAATAATAGATAGCACATTCAATAAAATCCATAGCAACCACTGCTCACGATAACGCAATAACATTAAGGCTTGCGCTGCCACAACTATAATCGTTGTTAAACCGTCTAATCCAGTAGAGCTTCCGCCTGCCGCATTCAATATTTGAACAAAGATTAATGTTCCAACTGTCATTAATGCAACAACAAGAATTGCGCCTTTTATACTCAAAGACTTAACGATAACAGTATCTGCTCCAGACTCTTTCTGCATATTTTGTTTCCAAAGGAAATAGCCGATAAATTGAGCAGGAATATAAACATATAACGTTGTATTCATTTCCCCGAGATAGTTCGCTCCCCAAGAAACATAGAAGTAACTATATGCAAAAATTAGCCCAAATAAATAGTTACTGATTTTTCCTTTAGTAATAAATACATTACAGACAAGCCCAGAGATACCCGCAATCATTCCTAACACAGAATCAGGGTTATAAATATAGACACCAATTTGTAAGGCAATAAATAAGAAAAGCCAAATAACTTCGAATGGCTTCCAGCCATCTAAAAATTCGTGTTTAAGTTGTTGCACGATCTGCGTTGAATTCATAGAAACTCCAAAATATTTATATTTAACCGCAATATTATCGCCTGTTCATTAAAAACTTTCACAAGTACATTTTATTTCTGTGATCTTATTCACAAAAAAGCGACCTTTAGGTCGCTTTTTTACATCATAAATTATTCAATCGAATATCAATCAATACTTTTTCCTGCTCTGTAGCATTTATTTTAGCTTGTTCATATACTGCTTTTGCAGCCTCTTTATCAGCTTTAGCAACGAATAAATCCCCAGTTAAAATTTGCTTACGCAACTGCCACGCTTTATCTTGTACTTTTTCCAAGACAGACAAAGCGCTATCAAAATTACCCAGTTGATACTCTACCAAAGCCAAACGAAAACGAATAATGTTTTGCAATGTTGTATCTTCTGTGGCTAACAATGCTTGTTCTAATTGCGTTTTAGCTCCTGAAAAATCAGCTTTTTCTACTTGCTGTTTTGCTAATTCCAGTTGAGCTAAAACGGCATAAGCACTTTTATTTTCGCTGATAAATTTATCTACAAGCGGTGCGTTTTTCGTAGGATTTTGTAAATAATTTTCAATCACTTGCTGATAATTTTCTGAGGTCTGTACAGCAACATCAATTTGGTGCTTTTTCCAATACTGCCAACCAAAACTTGCTCCAGAAATTACACAAATAGCTAATAAAATCGGCATTCCATTCTTTTTAAACCAATTTTTAGCTTCGTTAAATTGTTGCTCTTCCGTACTATTGTAATAATCACTCATTATTATTTCTCCTCAAAATAGGGCGCTAAAACTGTTGTTAAGTCAGCCTGTGCAACAGTAATTTGGTCTAAATTGCCTGATAGATCTTTGATAACAACGGTTTTATCTAACACTTCACTTTCGCCAAGCACCAACGCAATTTTTGCTCCTAATTTATCTGCTCGTTTAAATTGTTTTTTGAAATTACCGCCACTCGTATGTAGCATTATACGTCTATTTGGAAATGCGGTTCTAAGATTTTCCGCAAGCTCAAAAGCGGCTGCAGTTGTCCCCTCTCCCGAATAAATCACATAAACCTCTACGCTTCGTGGTAACACAATATTTGGATTAACTTCTTGCACTAATAACACTAAACGCTCTAGCCCCATAGCAAAGCCAACACCTGATGTAGCGTGTCCGCCAAGTTGCTCGACTAAGCCATCATAACGCCCACCACCACAAACTGTACCTTGTGCCCCTAACGCTGTTGTTACCCATTCAAATACTGTTTTATTATAGTAATCTAAACCACGCACTAACTTTTGATTGACTTCATAAGCAATACCCATTTGATCTAAAATTTCACATAATTTTGCGAAATGTGCTTTAGATTCTTCGTCAAGAAAATCATGTAGTTTCGGTGCGTTATTTAGCACTTCTTGTAAGGCTTGGTTTTTAGTATCTAAAATACGCAATGGATTAGTTGTTAAACGGCGTTCACTATCTGGATCTTGCTTTAATACATCTAGGTGTTGTTGTAAAAAAGCCACTAACGCCTCACGGTATTTTGTTCGTACTTCTAAACCGCCAATTGAGTTTATTTGCAGTGTAACCTGTTGGTGAATGCCTAATTTTTTCCATAAACATGCGGTTAAAATAATTAGTTCCGCATCCGCCTCTGCATTAGGAATGCCAAAAATTTCTACCCCAGCTTGGTGAAATTGACGATAGCGCCCTTTTTGTGGACGTTCATAACGAAACATTGGACCGATATACCATAAACGCTGTTCTTGATTATAAATCCAACCGTGTTCAATCGCTGCTCGTACACAACCTGCCGTTCCTTCAGGACGTAACGTAAAACTTTCACTCGCTTCTTCATCACGAGAAAACGTGAACATCTCTTTTTCTACAATATCTGTTGCTTCGCCCACGCCACGCTTAAATAGATTTGTTGATTCCATTATTGGGCTACGAATTTCATTGTAACCATAACTTGCAAAGGTATTACGAATCTGCTCTTCTACCCATTGCCATAACGGCGTATCTGTTGGGGAAGCATCATTCATACCACGCAATGCTTTAATTATTTTTGACATTATTTATATTCCTAAATCGTCTTAAAATTATTTACTTTCTACTTATAAACTTATACAAGAAATGGCTAAACTTGAGCAACATCAATACGATTATGTTCATTTGCAATTCTGGCACGGATTTTAGCTTCAAGCTGGTCGATCAATTTATCATTATCAAACCGCTCTTTCTGACGCACTCCATCAAGGTAAAAACCACTCATTTTATTACTACCTGTTACACCAAGATCAGACACTAATGCTTCGCCTGGGCCATTCACCACACAACCAATAATTGAGACGTCCATTGGGGTAATAATATCTTCCAATCGCTGTTCTAAAGCATTAACAGTTCCAATCACATCAAATTCTTGACGTGAGCAAGTTGGACAAGCAATAAAGTTGATCCCTCGAGAGCGTACTCGTAACGATTTCAGAATATCAAAGCCTACTTTAATTTCCTCAACTGGATCTGCTGCTAGCGAAACTCTAAGCGTATCGCCAATACCTTCCGAAATCAACAATCCTAAACCAATTGCTGATTTTACCGCTCCTGCTCTTGCACCACCAGCTTCTGTAATACCTAAATGGATAGGTTGTTTAATTGCCTTAGCTAGCAAGCGGTAAGATTCTACCGCTAAAAAAACATCGGAGGCTTTAACACTAACCTTAAACTGCTCAAAATTAAGACGATCTAAAATCTCAACATGACGTAAAGCAGATTCCAATAAAGCTTCTGGTGTAGGTTCACCAAATTTTTCTTGAATATCTTTTTCTAATGAGCCAGCGTTTACCCCAATTCGAATAGGAATATTTTTATCACGAGCGCAATCTACCACTGCACGAATACGCTCTTCTTTACCAATGTTACCTGGGTTTATTCGTAAACAATCAACACCATATTCTGCTACTTTTAATGCAATGCGGTAATCAAAATGAATATCCGCAACAAGCGGTACATTTACTTGTTGCTTAATCAATTTAAAGGCTTCTGCCGCATCCATTGTTGGCACAGAAACTCGCACAATATCAGCCCCAACACGTTCTAGAGCTTTAATTTGCGCTACAGTTGCTTCGACATCTGTGGTACGAGTATTTGTCATTGACTGTACCGCAATAGGCGCATCACCGCCGACAGGAACATTGCCCACAAAAATTTGTGTTGATTTACGGCGTTTAATTGGTGGTTCTTTCAACATTTTTAATTCGCTAAAGGAAGTTTAAAACGTGCAACACGACCATCGATTTTTAATGGTACTTGTTGCCCTTTATAATAAATTTTGACATTCGCAGGTGCTCCTACAGTTAAACGATACTGTTCATTGCCATTAAACGTCAATACTTCACCTGCATTATATAATTTTTCTGCTAATTTTTTATTTTTTACGCCACGCACAGTAATCCAACTTGCTGCATTTGTAATTTCAATACGTAGCTCATCATTACCAACTGCTTGTGCTGTAGTATCAGTATTAGCATCATCTGGTTTAGCTTGCGTATTTTCCTCAATCGTTGGTTGTTGCAATACATTAACAGGCTCAGAACTTACCGCTTGAACAGATTGCTCATTCGTTGTTTTTACTTCAACAGGAATATCTACTGCTTGCCCAACATTTGGCTGAATAGCGACACTCGACATCTCATTATTATTCGCTAAAGAATTTGCATCATTATTTTGCGTATTCTCTGGCGTTGATGAAGCTTGAGAAACCTCTTGTGAATTTAGTGCAACAGGTAACTCAACACTATTTTCTACTGCATTCTCTGCAGGTATGACTTCCACAACATTACTAACTAATTCTGCGCTACTTGCCTGCTCCTTTTTATGTTCCTGCCACCACCACGCTAGTGTCATACCAATTGCAGCCAATAAAATGATCCACGTTAGCCATTTTACCCAGCGAGTTTGTGATTTTTGATTATTTTTAACAGGAATAGAGGTAGTAACTGTACGTTTTACTTCTTTAGGAATAGTTACTTCTCCATAATTAACTGTACTTACTAGTTCTTCAGGCAAACGTAGAAAACGTAAATAGTTGCGAACATAGCCTCGCATAAACGTAGGAGGAACGTTAGGCAGGATAAAAATATCCTCTTCAATCGCCTCAAGATGTGCTTTCTTTAAGTTTGTTTTTTGTGCAACATCTGTAATAGAAAGATTCAGTGCTTCACGTGCATTTTTAAGCTGTTGCCCAATAGAGAGCATTTCCGTAGTATCCGTCATGGTTATTAATATCTAAGTGAAAAAATTGCTAGGAAGTTTAAAGGGCTATGAACTATTTTGCAATCTCGAATGTATGATCTTTAAAAATTTACATCTAAGCAAGCGGTTAGATTAGCAAAATTTTTGCATAATCCGACCGCTTGTTAAGTTTTAATTCACAGATTATTTAACGGTTCCGCAATTCAAACAATATAAATACGTCTGTTTTGGATCATTAAATTTAGTGAGTAAATCTGTGCTTTTTTGCAGAGATTTTGAATCTGATAAGCCTAAATATTGGGTTAGTTTTATATTTGCACTAATATGCATATTAAAATCTCGCATTATTTGGCTTATTAAGTCATTATCCTGTTCAACAAACCACTGGGTAACAAACTGTGATATTGGCTCTTTACCATTTTTTTGACATTGCTGATTAACCAATGTTGTAACGGCTTGATACGCCGTATCAAAATCACCAAGCTCATCAACTAAACCTTTTTTTAAGGCCGTTTCACCCAACCAGACTTGGCCTTGAGCAACTTTATCCACCTCTGACTTACTCATTTTTCGCCCACTACTTACAAGGGTTAAGAAACGATCATAGCCATTTTCAATACTAATTTGAATAATCTCACCTTGCTCTTTAGAAAGCGTTTTGAACCCAACTGCTTGAGCTAATGGCGAAGTGCTAATACCATCTTGCGATATTCCAAGATTTTTAGCCGCTTTCTCATAGCTAACAGCCAAACCAAAAATACCAATTGAACCCGTTAATGTATTTGGACTAGCAATAATTTTATCACTTGTTGCCGCAATCCAATATCCACCAGATGCTGCCATTCCGCCCATTGATGCAACTACAGGCTTTCCTGATCCTTGAATAGCTGCAACTTCTTGACGAATTAACTCCGATGCTGTCGCACTTCCCCCTGGGCTGTTAATACGCAAAATAACCCCTTTAACGTCATTATCTTCACGAGCTTTTCGTAATAATTCAACAATAGTTTGGCTACCAGCATTCCCATTATCACTCTTCCCCCAAGTAATTTCACCTTCTACATTGATGACCGCAATTTTATCTTTCCCTTTCACCTTGAAACGATCAGGTAGGCTTTCTACATAATCTAAAAAATCAATATGATTAAATTCACCGTCTGTATCTTTGCCAAATTTATTAAGTAACATTTGATGGATCTTCTGATCAGTCATCAGCTCCGTAACTAGATTACGGTTTAAAACATATTGGGCATCATCGCCCTTTGCTAGCTTATATTGCTCAATATATTGAGAAATATCAGGCAATACTTGTCCAACTGGAATATGCCGGTTTTCTGCAACTTTTGTTTTAAAATTTTTCCATAATGTACTTAGCCATAAATTCGCATTTTCTTTTGCTTCTGGCGACATATCATTACGTAAAAAAGGCTCAACAGCAGATTTATAAGTCCCAACTCGGAAAATATGTGGTACAACATCAATTTTTTCTAACAATGATTTAAAATACAGTGTGGAATAATTTAAACCGTGTAAATCTACAAAACCTGCCTTATTTAGATAAATTTTATCCGCAAAACTCGCTAAAAAATATTGTGATTGGCTGTAACTTTCTCCTACTGCAATAACTTCTTTATTCTTGCTTTTAAAATTTTCAATCGCTTTACCAATAAATTCTAAAGAAGCAAAATCACCTCCGTCAAAATTGCGGAGATCTAACACAAGTCCTGTTATTTTTTCATCGTTTTGTGCTTTATCTATTGCTCTTACAACATCAAACGTAGAAATTTTGCTTGGTGTTCTCTCACCACCCAATTTAGATCGGACCAAACGATTAAACTGACCAAACTCATCGTGATTATCAGCTAAGTAGCCGTCTAAATCCAAACGTAATGCCCCTTTTTGAAATTCGGTTACTTTTGTTGCCTCTGAATCTCCACTCTGTAATAAAGAAACAAAAACAAAACAGACCATAACAAATAATACAAAAAATAGGCTTAGAACAAACTCTCGAATACACCTAAATACCCGATAAATTAACTTAAAAATAGCTAACATAACACCCTCATTAGAAAGGAAAATTCTATACTAAACTACCATAAAACAGCCCTAAATTTAACAAAATATGCTATTCTCTCGCACAATTTTTTTAAGAAGGTACGCCCAATGGATTCGTTATATTTATTACAGCACCGTCGCTCTAGTAAAAAATTCGGCACTATTGCCCCAAATCGTGAACAGCTTGAGAATATTTTAAAAGCAGGATTACGTGCACCAGACCACGGCAAGCTAAAACCCTACCATTTTGTTGTAATTGAAAAAAGCGGAATGCCTATATTTCACAAAATGCTCTCAAACGTGATTGAAGAATTCGATCTAGATGAAGAATTATATAAAAAAGCAAAAAAACTTAGTGAACGAGCGCCAATGGTCATCGGTGTAGTTGCTAAAATTACAAAAGATATTGCTAAAGTACCCGCTTGGGAACAAATGATCACCGCAGGCTGCGCCACTTATGCAATGCAATTAGCGGCTAATGCTCAAGGGTTTGAAACCTGTTGGATTAGTAATAAATGGATCAATGGTTCAACCATACGTCAAGCCTTTAATTGCAATGAATGTGATAAAATCATCGCTCTTTTGATGATTGGCTCTCCTCAAGAAGAAAAAGAAATTACCCTAGCAAGCCAAACCGAAGCAATCGGTGATTTTGTCAGTTATATTAGATAAAAGAGCAGAAAATGAATCAAGATAGCCATAATTACCACGATCTGATCGCAATTTTTAATCAATGTTTTGAAAAAAGTTATAATACTCGTCTCGAAGCAGGAGGAGACTATCCTATCTATCTTCCTGCTTTTTTAGATGAAAATAATACCCCTAGTGAACGGCCTTATAATGTCATTTTATTTGCTCACGGCTTTTATAGCAGTGCCTTACACGAGATCTCTCATTGGCTTGTTGCAGGTAAAGAACGGCGTAAGCTGGAAGACTTTGGCTATTGGTACGAACCTGATGGACGCTCAGCAGAACGCCAAAGAGAATTTGAACAAGTTGAAGTAAAACCTCAAGCTCTCGAGTGGATTCTAGCTACGGCAGCAAATTTCCGCTACTTCGCCAGTGCTGACAATCTTACTGGCGATGCTGGAGATAGTTCTGCCTTTAAAAATGCGGTTTACAATCAGGTAAAATACTATGCAGAAAATGGATTACCACTACGAGCTGAAATACTACGTCAAGCTTTAGCAGAATTTTACCAAACACCAAATCATATCGTTTTAGAGCAATTTGACCTCACTAAAATTTAGGAGTGTAATATGAGTTTTACCGTTATTATTCCAGCTCGTTATGCCTCAACCCGCTTACCTCGCAAACCATTGCTAGATATTGCAGGGAAACCAATGATTCAACATGTTTGGGAACAAGCTCAAAAAACAAAAGCTAAACGGGTTATTGTCGCAACCGATCATACAGAAATTGCTCAGGTGGTAGAAAAATTCGGAGGCGAGATCTGCTTAACCTCAGATCAGCATACATCTGGTACAGAACGGCTAGCAGAAGTCATTGATAAAATGGGAATTCCAGATAATGAAATCATTGTAAATATTCAGGGTGATGAGCCACTAATCCCCCTATAATTGTGCAACAAGTTGCTGATAATTTAGAACAGTACCAAGTTAATATGGCAACCCTTGCCGTAAAAATTTTAACAAAAGAAGAACTTTTAAACCCTAATGTCGTAAAAACGGTTAGCGATAAAAATGGTATGGCACTCTATTTTTCTCGTGCCACAATACCTTTCCCTCGAGATCACATTCAGCAATGTAGTGATTTATTTGTCACTGAACAGCATTATTTACGCCATCTCGGTATTTATGCCTACCGAGCAGGATTTATAAAACAGTATGTCGCTTGGCAACCTACTATTCTTGAGCAACTTGAATCATTAGAACAATTAAGAGCATTATGGCACGGTGAAAAAATTCACATTGAGCTCGCATTAGAAGCTCCTGAAGTTGGAGTTGATACCTTAGAAGATCTAGAGAGGGTTCGTCAAATTTTAGTAAATCATCAGTAACAAGCGGTGAAATTGATATAATTTTTGCAAATGCAAAATTTTTTATAATCTAACCGCTTACAATCAACCATTGGAGAAATTATGTTAAACAATCTATTAGGCTCTCTTGCTTCATCAGTTCTTGGCGGTAGTGAAGGACAAAATAAAGCTATTCAACTTATTCAAGCACTCTTACAATCACAAGGTGGGATACAAGGACTCATTGAAAAATTCCAACAAGATGGCCTTGAACAAATTATTAAATCTTGGATTGGAAAAGATGAAAATTTACCCATTTCTCATTCACAAATTTTAGATATTTTCGGCAAACAGCATTTAGATAATGCCGCTGAAGAAGTTGGTATTCCAAAAGATGATGCACCAAACTTATTATCAGAATTCTTACCGAAAATTGTTGATACGCTAAGCCCAAACGGGCATCTTGATCTCAAGAATCTTGATACTAACGCACTACTACAACAAGGTGCAAAAGCTGTTTTTGGGAAACTATTTAGCTAAATTACCGTTTGTTTTATAAAAAAATAGCTAGCCTAATTTATTATGAGCTAGCTATTTTTCATCAACCTGAAGGCATTAATCAATGCCTTTTAATTCATCTTGAGAAAGTATCTCTTTCGTATCCGATGAGCTTTTACCATCTTTCACTTTAAATTCAAGGTGCTGGAAATAAGCCTCACGGAAAGTACTATACGGATCTTGCGATTGCTTTAATAAGGCATCTTTCCCTAGCAACGAAGAACGTTTATCAATACCCTGAACCCCCCATTTTACAATCGACCACGGTGTTGCTAGCATTGAAAGTACAGGATAAGTAGTATCAACAATATCACCCAAATCTTGACGAGGCGTAGCAGGCCCATAAGCTGGCAACATAATATAGGGGCCAGTTGGCACACCATAGGTTCCTAATGTATCACCAAAATCACGATTTCCATTCTCTAATTTAAGATCTGGTGTCTTACTCGCAAAATCAATCAATCCACCTAAACCAAAAATAGTATTAAACCAAAAGCGAGTAAAATGAATCATCGCTTTTTTTCCTTCCCCTTCAAGCAAGCGGTTTACAAAGCTAGCTGGTTCATCGAGGTTATTTGCAACATTCACTAACCCTGTTTTAACTGGACTTGGTACATAATCTCGCCAACCTTTAGCAACAGGCTCTAATACATAAGGATCAATATATTCGTAATTCACTTTCCACATTGCTCGGTTAAAACCTTCAAGGGAATCTTTACGTTCTCCCGTTTCAGGATTAATTGATGAACTACACGCAGAAAGTAACAATACTGAACTGGTTAATAGTACTTTTAATTTTACTGACATATTTATCTCATTATTTTAGAAAAGGATTACTTTTCTTCTCTTGCCCAATTGTTGTATGGCTGCCGTGTCCTGGAATTATTACAAAATCATCGTCAAGATCGAATAATTTAGTACGAATGGAGTGAATGAGCTGATCAAAATTTCCTTGATGTAAATCTGTTCGTCCTATGCTATTTTGAAATAATACATCACCACTAAATACAATTTTATTCTTAAAATCAAAAAAGCCAATATGCCCTGGAGAATGCCCTGGTAAATGACGAATCGTAAAAGTAATATCACCTACTTTCACTTCATCATTTTCTTCAAGCCAATGATCAGGTAAAAAAGCAGGAACTTCGGGAAAGCTATAATTTCGGCAGATTTCAGGTAACTGTTCAAATAACATTTTATCCGCATAATGAGAACCATAAGCTGGCACACCGAAATAATGTTTTAATGTTTCTACTGCCATAATATGATCTAAATGCCCGTGAGTAATCAGTATTTTTTGAACATTTAATTCCTGTAATTGCACAAATTCAATCATTTTTTGTGAATCGCCACCGGGATCAATAATTGCTGCATTTTTATTACTATCCCAAATAATCGAACAATTTTGTTGAAAAGCGGTAACAGGAATAATTTGAAGATTAAACATCATATCTTACCGCTTATCCACGCCACGTACGTACAGGACCTGTATCCACATGTACAAAATGATTTCGTGGGTAATAACCTACTCCACCACTACTTAAGCTCTCAGCAGCAGCTTTAATTTTTGCTAATGGCACCCCATCAATATAAAAATCAACCGCTTTACCTACAATATGATAACTATGGCTCGCAACACCACGGCTACGTAGACGCATTCGGGCATTAGTTTGTGCTGAACGATAACCACACAACACTAAAATTTCTGCATTACGCAACCCCAATTTTGCTTGAATCCGAGTAAGTTTAAAAAATAAATTAGGATCAATCGACTTAACTTGGTTAATATGACGATCTCGCATTAAATAATTCATCTTACTTAAATCCGATGAAGCAAAACGGTTACCTTGATAAGATGCTGACACAACATCGCCCGTATTTACATTACGTAAACGTAATGACATAGGTTTCGGTGTTGAAATAATCGCATTTGCTAAACCCGGTAAACAAGCTGCACCTAATGCAATCCCCCCAAGGGAAAGCCATCTGCGACGCTGTAAATTTGTATTCTCCATTTGTGTTCCTCATTATTTTTCAATAATGCCTCATCATCATATTGATGATAAACCATTTGGATTTTAAAAATATCTAAATAATACTATTCCGAGAGACTTAATCTCTCGGAATACTGAAAACTTATTAAATGATATTTTTCACTTTTGCCCAATCAACTTGCATTTTAGGCATATTCGTATCATAACGATAAATATCAGGCAAACTATGTACTTTTCCACCTTCAACCCAAGTTGTTACATAATATAAATAAACTGGGTTATCTGAACGAATCTGCGCTGAAGTCGTCTGCTTGCTCGCCAAGACATTCTGTTTACGCTGAACAGACCAACCAGCTTCTTTTAGTAATAAAGTCGCTAATTCATCTGCTTTAGCGACACGTACACAACCAGAACTTAACGCACGTTCTGTACGACTAAACAAACCTCTATTTGGCGTATCATGTAAATAAATTGCATCACTACTTGGCATATTAAATTTAAAACGCCCTAATGCACTATCATCACCCGCCTTTTGACGAATATGATATGGGAAATTTTTCGATGGATCAGAATAAACTGACCAATTAATTGTTGCAGGATTTACTTTATTACCTCGTCCATCAATAATCTCATAACCATGACGTTCTACATAACTAATATCACGGCGAATTTTAGGCACAAGATCCTTGTTTTTAATGGTTGAAGGAACATTCCAAGGTGGATTCACCACAACATTACTTAATTTACTAAACATAACTGGCGTACGACGCTCATCACGACCAACAATAACTCGAGATGTTAATAACAGTTTTCCATCACGCATATAATAAAGCTGATAGCTTGGAATATTGACAAAAACTCCGTTATTAAAGCTCGGAATAAAACGTAAACGTTGAGCATTTAAAGCCAATTTATTAAATGAGGCAGAAACACCTTTCGTTGCGCCCTGATCGGTATTTTTTCCTTTCGATTTTTTACTCTTTTTAGAAGCCGAAACTACACTATTCGAAGACATTTCAAATAACTTTTGTACTGTTTCTCGATAAATGTGATTAGTCGGCACTAAATTAGCAATAAACTGACCTATTGAACCATTTTTTACCGCCCTGACCCACACATTTATATCATTTTCTGAAGGTGCTTTTGTATTGTAAGAACCTAAATTATACAACCACTGATTTGCATTTTTAGCTACATTCTTATTGTAATAAAGATAATCTAAAAAACTGTCAGTTAAAAGAATATCTCGACCAAGACCATCTGAAGTATTTAAGATCTGTTGTAAAGCCTTAGCTGATTTTGCAGAAACACCACTCACAGCAAATGCGGCATATTCTTTTAAGAAAATACGCTCTGCTGCTTTATCCGTCCATAAAGGTTCAAAACCATTATCCGCATAGACTTTTGCTGTCGTTATCGATAAAAGCAGTTGATTATTACCAATTTCCTGCTTTAAACGTCCCTGAACTTGTACAAATTTTTCTGCTGCTATACGTTTTTCTTCTTCTAATTTAAGAGCTACTTCTGCCTGTTTCGCTAATTCTGCAGCCCTAGCTTGCTGAGCCTCGAAACTTAATTGGGGTAATACAATCTCTGTGGTTTGCCCAACAGCAGTAGTTATTTCAGCCGCATTATTTGTAGACTGAGCAGGTTGTAGGCTCTCACTTGTTTGTGTTTCTGCTAACGCAAAGCCAGATAACATCATCAAGGAAATATAGTTAAGTTTTTTCATTTAGTTACAAACCCGAATAATAAAATTTTTACGGAATAGACCGCTTACCTTATGATAATAATAGCTAAGTGGTCTAAAAACCAACATTATAACTGATTTTTCTATTTTTTATCTATTTCCAACCAATCAACCATCATTTTCTCTGCTTCTTTTAAGAAGAAATCTGGAGCTTCATAGTCTTTTGGTAATTGTTCAAGATTTTTTAATGGTTTTTTACCTTCACGTTGGAAACGTGCATTGAGATCTTTCAAACGCTTTCCTTCGCTTTCATGATACTCTTTCATTCGTTCCATTAAATTAAGTGAGGTAAACTTACGTGCATCTTTCTCCTTACGAATTGCAATATCTTCATTTAAAGTAATAAATTCGGGATCTTTCGCAATACGGGATTGATGTTTAGCATTTAAATCTTCTACTACCTTACGAGCATTATCTGCTTCAGAAAAAGATGCACTCGGAATTTTATCCCAAGGAAGTGCATTATCTTCAAAGCTCTCACCGTTCTTCTCTGCATTAATAATTTCAGGGAAAGGAATATCGGCATCAACGCCTTTAAGCTGAGTACTTCCACCATTCACACGGTAAAATTTTTGGATAGTATATTGGATTAATCCAAGCGGTCGAGAACTAAGATCATATATCGCATTTAATGAACGGCTTTGTTGAACCGTACCCTTACCGAACGTCTTTTGACCAACAATAATTGCTCGGTTATAATCCTGCATTGCTGCCGCAAAAATTTCAGAAGCCGAGGCACTATTACGGTTAATCATTACCATAATATTCCCCGTATATTCAATTGCACTATCGGGATCTTCGTGAATAGTAATTCGATTGAATGCATCACGTACTTGAACAATCGGTCCTTCCTTAATAAAAAGCCCCGCCAATTCAATCACTTCAGGTAATGAACCACCGCCATTATCACGTAAATCAATGATCAAACCATCCGCTTTCTTAGCTTTCATCTCTTTCAATAATTTACGAACATCTTTAGTTAAGCCTAAATAAAACGTTGAAATTTTAATGACCGCAATATTTTTGCCGTCCATTTTTTTTACAGTTAATTTAGCCGCACTATCTTCAAGACGGATTTTATCTCTTACTAACGTGATAATTTTATTTTTACCACCCTTTGCTGGCTCAATATCAAGATAAACTTTTGTTCCTTTTTTACCTTTAATCTTATCGACTACATCATCTAAACGCCAGCCAACCACATCTTCAATTTTATTTGCTGATTGTCCTACACCTACAATTTTATCGCCCGCACTAATTTTTTTACTTCGTGCAGCAGGAGCTCCTGGAACAAGAGATTGAATTTTAGTAATATCGTCCTCCATTTCCAGCGTTGCCCCAATACCTTCTAGAGAAAGCTTCATACTCTCTTCAAAACGCTGAGCAGAACGTGGTGATAAATAGCTAGTATGTGGATCAATCTCACGAGCAAAGGCATTCAAATAACTTTGTAAAATATCATCAGGTTTATTTTGAATTAAACGGTTTATCGCAAGGTTATAACGTTTAACCAATGTTTTCTTAATCTCAGGCCACTTTTTCTCTTTAAGATAAAGATTGATAACATCATTTTTTACCCGTTGATTCCATAGTTCATCAGCTTCTGCCACCGTTGTTGGGAACGGAGCTTTTTCACGATCATTTTCGATTTTATCATCACCTTTTAAATCAGGTTCTTTATCTAATAATGACAACGCATATTTATAACGCTCATAACGACGTTTCACCATTCGTTCGTATATTGAAAAGGGGGCTTCTAATTGTCCCTCATACAACTCATCATCCAATTTTTTCGCATACATTTGCCGCATTTCATCAATATCTGTTTGCAAAAACGTATTATGAGAAGGATCTAACCAATCAATATAGCGATTAAAGATAAGTTCTGAGAAGATATCATCAAACTTAATTTTTTTGTAATGAGATTGTGTTAAACGAGCGGTAACTCTCTTTGTCGATAAAATATGTTGCGCTTCTGGCTTTGGTATAGTTAACTCACTCTCTTTTAATTGAGGCTGAACAGCAAAACTACCTGCCATTAATGTACTAAAATATAACCCAACAAGATATTTTAATTTGTTGTGTTTCATAAAATCCTACTATTTTCTTATTTTATTAATGTCTGCCAAATTTACTTTCTAACGCAGCCAAACTTTCTAATGAGGCTTTTGCTGGCTCTTGTCGTTTCTTTTCTTTAACGCTTTTTTTCACATTAGCGTCCTTTGCTTGTTGCTTAAAGAATGCTTTACGTTTCTCTTTTGCTTGTTGAGCTCGTTTCTCTAAATAAGCTGCTTTAGCTTGTGCCAATGTTTCCGCAGCATGTTGAGCTTGAGTTGCATCAACCACTCCCGCTTCTTCACCTTGTAAACCTATACGTATCGCACCTTCTTTACAACCATGTAGATAACGCCAATTTGAAGTGTAAGCACGCAATGCTTGACGTAACACTGTTTTACTCACTTTTTCATCATCGGCAAGCGCTAATGCAAGCTCTTGAAAAAGCCCAATTTTTAACGGCTTAGCTTCACCCTCAAGGGAAAAACAAAGAGGAAATTTTTCAACCAAATACGCAATGGTTTCTTTAATAGGAAGAGATTTTTTTTGGGTTTGTTGTAACTCAACAACTTGTTCAGACATAGCTTTTTCCATTCATTAAAAATTCATAAAATACTCAGATACTATATTTTATTTCTGTTATTCCGTCCATTCTTTCACAAAGAAGTTCCATAAGATTTGCAAAATTATGGAGAAAATGACCGCTTTCTTTCAAACCATTGTATAGGTGTATAGGTAGCGATCGTTTCTTAATTATTGATTATCTAAAAATCGTTCAGCATCTAGTGCCGCCATACAGCCTGTTCCAGCAGAAGTGATCGCTTGACGATAAGTATGATCCATTACGTCACCCGCAGCAAATACACCTTCGACACTAGTTGCGGTTGCATTACCTTCTAAGCCCGATTTCACCACAATATAGCCATTATTAAGTTCTAATTGTCCTGCAAACATATCGGTATTCGGCATATGGCCAATCGCCACGAAAACACCATCTAGGGTTAATGATGTTACATTATTTTCTTTTATACTTTTAATCCGAATGCCCGTTACGCCTGCATCATTACCTAATACTTCATCAAGTTCGCAATTTAAATGTAGAATAATTTTGCCTTCTTCTACTTTTTTCATTAAGCGTTCGATTAAAATTTTCTCACTACGAAACGTATCACGACGGTGAATTAAATGTACTTGCGAAGCAATATTAGAAAGATATAGGGCTTCTTCTACTGCCGTATTTCCTCCCCCAATAACTGCCACAGGTTTATTACGGTAGAAAAAGCCATCGCAGGTTGCACAAGCAGACACACCACGGCCCTTATACGACTCTTCTGATGGCAAACCAAGATATTTTGCTGATGCTCCTGTTGCAATAATTAAGGCATCACAGGTAAAAGTATTAAAATCACCTTGTAATGTAAAAGGACGTTGTGAAAGATCAACACTGTGAATATGATCAAAAATAATCTCTGTATTGAATTTTTCTGCATGTTTTTGCATTTTATTCATCAATTCAGACCCAGTAATTTCGCCAAATTCGCCAGGCCAATTCTCAATTTCACTGGTTGTTGTTAGCTGCCCGCCTTGCTGTATCCCCGTAACTAAAACAGGATTTAGGTTTGCCCGAGCCGCATAAACTGCTGCTGTATACCCAGCAGGCCCCGAACCTAAAATTAATAATTGTGCGTGTTTTGTTGCCATTATAATCTGCTCCAAACAAGCGGTCTTTTTATAACTAAATTATGTAAACCGCTTAAGTGTCTATAAATTTATCTTTGGTAAATTATACAATATAGATAATCATCATTAATAAAGAAGTGAATAAAACTGTCTGCGGAATTTCGCTACCATTGGATCGGCATTACCCATTGCCGACAAAATTGCTAAAAATTGTTTTTTCACTTCACCATTACCTGCCGTTAAATCTTTACGCAACCAATCCATTAAAAGCTCTAACGCTTGTTCATTGCGTTTTACCTGATGTAATTGATTAGCAAGTTTTACTGCTGTCTCTGGGGTAGGATTTTTTCCATATTCTGCTTGTAAATGCTGAATTTCTGGAGAATCTGCCGCTTGTTCTAATAATTTAATTTGATCTTGCAAGCCTTGCCAACGGCTATCTCTATCTTGTATCGGAATTTCAGCCAAAATTGCTTTGGCGATTTCAATATCTTTCAAAGCAATATGAGTTTCGGCGTAGAGTAAGCCAAAATCACTATTCTTTTTATTAGTTAATTCCCACGCATTTTTTAACAGTGGTAACGCTAAATCATACTGCTCTGCTTCCAAAAACTCCAATGCTTGCGCAAATTGTAGCTCTTCTTCTTTAGGCAAAATATGACTCAAACGGATACGCAATTCCTGCTCTGGAATTTCCCCTTGAATTGCATCAACGGGCTGCCCATTTACAAAAAAATAGCTACTTGGTACCGCTTGTACTCGAAATTGAGCAGCAATCATTGGCTGTTCATCACAATTTATAAGGGCTAATAAAAATTGTTTTGGATATTCTTCCGATAAACGGCGAAAGCGAGCTTCCATTTCAATGGATTGAAGACTAACTTGCGATACAAAATGAAACACCACAGGAATTTCTGCTGTGGCATTAATTATTTCGCTGAAATTTTGTTCATTAACATTAATAATATAATCCATAATAACCTTGAAAATAAGTGGTAATTTCACTTCCCCTTTTTATACTTAACTAATCAGCGTGATGATGGCTAATAATTGTTTGCACGCCACCATTACCTGCACACATTGCATTTGTTGCAGTAGAGTAAGAACCATCACGACAAATTGCAGTAACACTACTAGGTAAATTCATTGGGACTTCCGCCTGCTTTTCAATTTTTTGAGGATAAGCAACAGAGCGATCAACCTCTTTAGCAACTGTTACTCCTTGATTTGAACAACAAGCAGTAATAACAGATATCATAGAAACCATACCAAAAACATATAATTTTTTCACAATAATTCCTTTTTATCGAACAATCTTACTAGGATTACTCACCTAAAATTTATCTTAATAAATAAAAAGCCGAAAACAATCTGCTCTCGGCTTACATAATGACGATTATTTAACAAAAATTCAAGGCTTTAACCATTAATGAACTTTTCACCTAATTCGATCTCTGCTTTTAAAGTTGGAAGCAATGACTCAATAGCAGCCTGTTCATAAGCACTTACTTCACCAATCGGTAAAATTTCTTCTACCCCATTACGACCAAAACGAACAGGTTGAGCAAAGAAACGAGCATATTTTCCATCGCCTTCGACAAACGCATATTCAACAACCGCCTCTCCTGCTAAGCCTTTTAACGCCGCACGAGCAAAACGCGCCGCAGCTTGAGCCATTGAAAGCGTTGCAGAGCCACCACCCGCTTTTGCCTCAACAACTTCTGTACCTGCATTTTGAATACGCTTAGTTAATGCCTCAACTTCATCTTGCGTAAATTGGATTTTATCTACTTCAGATGCTTGAGAAAGTAAAGGTAAAATAGTCACGCCAGAATGCCCAGCAATAACAGGTACTTTAACATTATTTACATCTTTACCTTTTAATTCTGCTACAAATGTCTCTGAACGTAATACATCTAATAAAGTAACCCCAAATAGTTTACGTTTATCATATACCCCCGCTTTTTTTAGTACCTCAGCTGCAATTGGAACTGTTGTATTGACAGGATTGGTAATAATCCCAATACACGCATTTGGACAAGTTTGAGCAACTTTTTCAATCAAATTACGCACAATACCCGCATTGATATTAAATAAATCAGAACGATCCATTCCAGGTTTACGAGCCATACCCGCCGAAATTAAAACTAAATCTGCACCTTCAAGAGCTTGGCTTGGATCTTCACCAGCAAATCCAGACACTTTAACCGGTGTCGGTATATGGCTAATATCTGCAGCAACACCTGGCGTAACTGGTGAAATATCATACAATGATAAACTTGTACCTGCTGGTAGTTGTAATTTTAATAATAATGCTAACGCTTGACCGATACCGCCGGCTGCGCCTAATAATGTAACTTTCATAACATTCTCCTATTGAACTAAATGAATTAGGCTATTTAAACTTTTTCAGTCTATGCAAAAAAATTTCAAGATTCAAACAACAAAATTCAATTTTGCGAAGTACCGCAAATTTTTCCTTTAAAAGTCGGCTTACATTTGCCTTTTATGCATAAATAAGCAAAAATACCGCATAAATTTTACGGAAATCCCCATATTAAAAAGGAAAAATTGTGGAAAAATTTAATTCCCTCACAGATGCATTCAAAGCATTACTTAAAGAAGAAAAATTTAGCTCACAGAGTGAAATTGTAACCGCTTTACAAGAAATGGGTTTTCCTCATGTTAATCAATCTAAAATTTCACGAATGCTCACTAAATTTGGAGCTATACGAACACGCAATACAAAAATGGAAATGGTTTATCAGCTACCTGCTGAATTGGCTCTTCCAACCACCTCTAGCCCATTAAAGAATTTAGTGACTGATATCGATCATAATAACCAAATCATTGTTGTTAAAACCCTTCCAGGCGGAGCACAACTCATTGCCCGCCTCCTTGATTCACTTGGTAAAGCCGAAGGTATTCTAGGCACAATTGCTGGAGACGATACTATTTTCATTACTACAACTTCCGATACCCCTATTCAACAAGTCATTGAAACAATTTCTGATCTTTTTGAAGGTTCTCTCTAATGCATATTTTTATCACAGGTGGAACAGGGTTTATCGGGCAAGCTCTTTGCCAAACGTTGATATCGAAAGGACACACTCTAACTGTGCTAACCCGCCAAACCAAAACGTCTACACAAGCGGTTAATTTCGTAAGCAATTTTACACATTTAGATAATTTCGATGCCGTAATAAATTTAGCGGGTGAACCTATTTTTGCCCATCGCTGGACAACAAAACAGAAACAAAAATTAGTTGATAGTCGCCTGAATTTAACAAAAAAAATAGTAAATATTATTCAGCAAAGTAACAATCCCCCCGCTGTATTCCTTTCTGCATCTGCCACGGGTATTTATGGCAATCTTTCTAAATTTGCAGAAATTTGTGAAGCTCTTACCGCTTGCGACCCTAGTTTTCCTGCTCAACTTTGCCAAAAATGGGAAAAAGAAGCATTAAAAGCTCAAAATAAGCACACTCGAGTTTGCTTGCTACGCACAGGGATTGTTCTAGATAAATCAGGCAGTGCATTAAAACAAATGTTACCTTTGTATCGATTAGGACTTGGTGGAAAATTAGGATCAGGCAAGCAACACTGGGCGTGGATTGCATTGGAAGATGAAATTCGGGCTATCTGTTTTTTATTAGAAAACTCAAATAGCAAAGGGGCATACAATCTTGTTGCTCCTCATTCAGTCAGTAATGCTGAATTTAATCACAGACTTGCCAAACAGCTTCACCGCCCTGCTTTTTTTGCTGTTCCCCAATGGTTATTAAAATTGGTGCTCGGCGAACGCTCGCAATTATTGTTAGACAACCAACCGCTTGTACCTCAGAAGTTATTAAATGAAGGCTTTACTTTTAATTATCCCAATTTATCTGACTTATTATAAAAAAATCCCCTCATTGAGGGGATTTAAATTTGTTAGACATTAAAACGGAAGTGCATTACATCGCCATCTTGCACAACATAATCTTTTCCTTCTAAACGCCATTTTCCAGCTTCTTTTGCACCATTTTCGCCTTTATATTGAATAAAATCTTCATAAGCAATCACTTCGGCACGAATAAAGCCTTTTTCAAAGTCTGTATGGATAACCGCCGCAGCTTTCGGAGCGGTTGCACCGACAGCTACTGTCCAAGCTCTAACTTCTTTTACCCCTGCGGTAAAATAAGTTTGTAAATTTAATAACGCATAACCTGCACGAATAACACGATTTAACCCTGGTTCTTTAATACCAAGATCTTGCAAGAATTCTGTTTTTTCTTCATCTTCAAGCTCTGCAATTTCTGCTTCAATCGCCGCACACACAGGAACAACAACAGAGCCTTCTTTTTCAGCAAATTCACGCACTTTATCTAAATACGGATTATTTTCAAAGCCATCTTCATTCACATTTGCAATATACATTGTTGGCTTTAAGGTTAAAAAATTGTAGCCTTTGATTGCGTGAAGTTCCTCTTTATCTAATTCAACTGAACGAATCATTCCTGCATTTTCAAGTACTGGCAAAATTTTCTCCATAATAGATAGTTCAAATTTTGCTTCTTTATCGCCACCTTTTGCACGTTTTTGCAAACGTTGAATAGCACGTTCACAGCTATCTAGATCTGCCAAAGCTAATTCCGTATTGATCGTTTCAATATCATCAAGCGGGTCAATTTTACCTGCAACGTGGACAATATCATCATTTTCAAAACAGCGAACAACGTGTCCAATTGCATCTGTTTCACGGATATTTGCTAAAAATTTATTTCCTAACCCTTCGCCTTTACTTGCACCAGCAACTAGCCCTGCAATATCAACAAATTCCATTGTCGTTGGTAATACACGCTCAGGTTTAACAATCTCTGCCAACGCATCTAAACGAGGATCAGGCATTGGCACAACGCCTGTATTTGGTTCAATCGTACAAAATGGATAGTTCGCTGCTTCAATACCTGCTTTAGTCAGTGCATTAAAAAGGGTTGATTTACCTACATTCGGTAAGCCAACAATGCCACATTTAAATCCCATAATTTTTCCTATATAAACTTGTTTTCTCAACATAACAAGCGGTCAGATTGCACCAATATTTGCTATATCTTACCGCTTGCTTTCGTAATCATTAGGCTTTAAAGCCATTTAGACGGGTAGTTGCCTTAGCAAGACCTTCTTTAAATAGAATATCAATACAACGCACCGACTCATCAATAGCAGAACTAATTAATGGCTGATCCGTTGGTGAAGGCTTACCTAACACATAACCTGCCACAAGATCTTTATGCCCTGGGTGTCCAATTCCAATTCGCACTCGATAAAAATTATTGTTATTCCCCAACGCAGAAATAATGTCTTTTAAGCCATTATGCCCACCGTGTCCCCCACCTTGCTTAATTTTTGCAACACCCGGTGGAAGATCTAACTCATCGTGAGCCACTAAAATTTCGTCTGCTTTAATACGATAAAAATTCGCTAATGCCCCAACAGCTTTTCCACTTAAATTCATAAATGTCGTGGGGACTAATAAACGCACTTCGCCTTGTGCTGTATTGATTTTAGCTACTTTTCCAAAATATTTGGGTTCGTCTTTAAGGGTTACATTATATTGACGTGCGAGCTCATTGATAAGCCACTCACCAGCATTATGACGAGTGTCTTCATATTTTGCACCTGGGTTGGCAAGCCCCACAATAAGTTTTATCTGCGACACAATTCTGCCCTATAAATAAAAGGCTGTATTGTAGGGAAAAAGGGATAATTTAACAAGGAAGAAAATGCCCAATCATTGATTGGGCAATATGATAAAATAGTAAATTTAATGTGTAAGACCAGCTGCGCCAAAACCTAAAAGACCAAGCAAAATAGGTGAAGTGAACAGCCCTATGATAGATAAAATCCACGCTAACACATTTATTCCAATCCCTTTTATATTCTTATTTTTTACCGCAATAATTGTACCAATTAACGTAGTAATTACAGCTAATGGCACAAAAATAGTCCCTAAAAATAAAATACCCAACACAGCTAAAACACAAGCAATAATACCTGCAACCATACCTGTACTAGTAGATTTTTGTTTATCTGACATAATTTCCTCTCTAAATTAAAAACAATTTATGAACCTTTTCATTTAATTCGTATTTAGTATATACCGAACCCAAATCAGGTTCAAATATTTTTGCACCTAAAATCGGTTCAATGACGAATTTAAGATTATCAATTCATTCCACTGAACATCTTTGGTTACGAGATTTTTTTATCCATAGACGAAAACAGATCGGGCTATCGCAACGTGCATTATGTAAAAAAATGGGCGTGGTTTCATCATTTGTTGGAAAAGTAGAAACCGGTGATCGGCGGTTAGATATTTTTGAGTTTATCGCTTATTGCAAAGGGTTAGAGCTTGATCCTATTGTGCTACTACAACAAATAGAACAGAAATTTGGTAAGAAATAATAACCGTTATTTACTTACCAACAAATAACGGTTAGTCGAGAAATGAACGCCTTTAATTTTTAACGGAATAGACTTTAAATTTGGTTGATTTAGCTAGAATTTGGTGTGAACCAAAAGCTCGATCAAGTAATTCTGCATAAGGTAAGAAAGAATTCGCCACTAAACGCAGCTCTCCGCCTTTATTCAAATGCTGTTTAGCTTGAGAGATCAACGTTTCTACTGCCTGATAAGTAGTCTCTATACCATCGTGAAAAGGTGGATTAGATACAATTAAATCAAATTTCTCATTGATATGAGAAAAAACATCGCTTGCTAATACTTTGCCCTCTAGCTGATTTTCCGCCAACGTCCGCTCACTTGATGCTAATGCCATTGCGTGAATATCTGACATTGTCAGTTGAATTTTAGGAAAATGGTGCTTTAAATATGCCCCGATTACCCCTGCGCCACAACCAAGATCCAACACTTTGCCCATTAAATCTTGCTGATGATCAAAGGTTGAAAGCAATAATTTTGAGCCATTATCTAATTCAGCAGAACTAAACACCGCAGGTAATGCAAACATAGTTAATGATTGCAAGCGGTAAGATTTCCAGAATTTTTTACAATCAAAACCTGGCACAGTAACTAACCGAAAATGATACAGCCCACAACGACGAGCTGAATCAATTTTAGCAATCTCGCCAAAAGGCTCGAGTATTTTTTCAACGGAACGAACGCCCGCACGGTTTTCACCAATAATCAATAATTCCTGTCCAATTGGAGAAATTGAGAGCCATTGCAACAGTTGAAATTGACACTCTTGCTTATTTTTTGTCCAGAAAAATACCGCTAAGTCGGCTGATTTCCCGCATTCTAAGCCAAATTCTGCTTGAGCATTTTGATGAGCATAATCAAAATAGCTACTAAAAACAGAGACAGATTTTGCATTCTGCTCAAGCGTTTCCGCAAACCGATCTCGCACATTCCCAAACAATAGCACTGATTTATTTTCAAAAAGTGTCAAATGACGTTTAAGCACTTCACTTTCAAGAGATAACATAAATTTTCCATTTTTTATTAAAATAATTTCCGCATTGTAACGACTTTTGCTACCATTCCCCACACTTTTGTGAGGAAAAAATGAATCGGCGAGATCTACTGTTACAGCAAATGAATATTGATCAATGGGTACTGACTAAACCACAAGTACTCAAAGGTGATGCACAAATTCGCCTAGCAGGCGATATCAAATTTGTCGTAGTTTGCGAAGAAGATCAGCAAAAATCTCAACTATTTCAAGATATTTTGCATACGTTACAACTCACATCAAAAGAGTACCAATGGCTAAATGAAGAGCAGGCTCATCGCCTGATATTTCAGCATCAACCAATATTTTTACTGATTTTGTCCGATGAACAAGCGGTAAGATTACGCAAAAAATTGACAAATCAAATCGCTTGGCACTATCCCTCGTGGCAAAGTTTACAACAACCAGAAACCAAACGGCATTTTTGGCAACAAATTGAGCCAATCTGCACCCATTTTGAGGAAAATTTGTGATTACCCCCGTTACTTGTGAAGATTTTGATCGCCTATTTGAAATTGAACAATCTGCTCATCTCGTACCTTGGAGCAAAGGAACATTGCTTAATAATCAAGGCGAACGCTATCTCAATTTAAAATTGCAAGTAAATAGCAATATTATCGCCTTTGCTATTTGCCAAACGGTGCTAGATGAGGCCACGCTATTTAATATTGCGGTTGATCCAAAATATCAGGGAAAAGGCTATGGTAAACAATTATTACAGACTCTGATAACACAACTTCAAACGCTGGGGATTTTAACCCTTTGGCTTGAAGTTCGAGCTTCAAATATTTCTGCTCAACACCTTTATTACACACTCGGTTTTAACGAAGTTACTCAACGCAAAAATTATTATCCAACGCTAAACGGTGAGAGGGAAAATGCCATCGTAATGGCGTGTTATTTATGAATTGATTTACAACTTATCAAACCATTATGCCTATCTATATAGGCCTATTTATCCTATAATCAGCCCCATTTTAATGCCACATTACAATAAACAAATAAACGGTAAGATCACCGACTAAATTTACCCATAAGAGAATATTTATGAATACCCCAACCTTTGAGCAATTTGACTTAAGCCCTTTACTACTAAAAGCGCTCGTTAAAAAAGGCTATAAAACGCCCACAGCAATTCAACAAGAAGTCCTTCCAATAACCCTCGAAGGGCGAGACTTACTTGGCTCTGCACCAACGGGAACAGGCAAAACAGCCGCATTTTTACTGCCTGCTTTGCAACATTTACTCGATTACCCACGCCGAGATCCTGGTCCACCACGCATTTTAATCTTAACCCCAACTCGTGAGCTTGCAATGCAAGTTGCTGGCCAAGCGGAAGAACTCGCTCAATTTACCCACCTAAAAGTGGCAACAATTACAGGGGGCGTGGCCTACCAAAATCACGGTGAAGTATTTAATACTAATCAAGATCTTGTGGTTGCAACACCAGGAAGGCTATTACAATATATTAAAGAAGAAAATTTTGATTGTCGTTCCGTTGAAATCCTCATTTTCGATGAAGCCGACAGAATGTTACAAATGGGATTCGGACAAGACGCAGAACATATCGCTGCAGAAACACGCTGGCGTAAATACACTTGGCTTTTTTCTGCAACTTTAGAAGGAGAATTATTAGTCGATTTTGCACAGCGGATTTTAAATAACCCAATCCAAATTGACGCTGAACCTAGCCGCCGTGAACGCAAAAAAATTCAACAATGGTATTACCATGCGGATAATCTTGAACATAAAACTAAATTACTGGCACGAATAATCACACAATTTGAAATTCAACGTGGTATTGTTTTTGTTCGCCGTCGTGAATCTGTTCGAGAAATCAGTGAAACATTACGAAAACGAGGCATTCGCTCCACTTATCTTGAAGGAGAAATGGCACAAACTCAACGTAATCAAGCAATTGATCGTATAAAAAATGGAGTAGTAAATGTTCTAATTGCAACAGACGTTGCAGCACGAGGTATCGATATTGATGATATTGATTTCGTTCTCAATTTCGATATGCCATACAGTGCCGATACCTATTTACACCGCATTGGACGTACTGCTCGAGCAGGGAAAAAAGGTTCGGCAATTTCTCTTGTAGAAGCTCACGATTATAAACTACTCGGAAAAATTCAACGCTATACTGAAGAACAGCTTAAATCTCGCTTAATTGAAGGCTTAGAGCCACGAACTAAAGCACCAAAAGATGGTGAAAGCAAAAGCGTAAGTAAAAAAGAAAAGGCTCGTATCAAGCAGAAAAAAGCCGATAAAAAGGAAGGCACGAAGAAAAAGGTGAAAATTCGCCACCGAGACACAAAAAATATCGGTAAACGCCGTAAACCGACAGCCGAAAACTAAACTAAGAACTAATAAAAAGCGGTTAGTTTTGCAAAAATTTCGGTATTATGTAGCAGTTGCACAAAGATTTTTTTGATTGTTTCTGCTACTTTTTCCTTATTCTATCAACTTATTTTAGGAATAAGGAAAAATGAAAACCCCACCACTTTACACAAAACTCTCAACCTTGTTATTTAAAGAGATTGAAACCCTTTCTGAGCAGAAGAAAATACTGGAAAAGCAACTTTCTGTTATTGATAAGCAACTAAAATCTTATCAAGATACCTTTGCTTATGCGAATCAAAAACCGCAGAAGCAGAAAATAAAGCAATATGATACCTCAACGAGGAAATATTTAGTAGAAGTATTAAAAACGAATGCGAATGAATGGCTGACGACAGCGGATATTGCTCATAAGGTGGCAGTGTTAGGAGGAAGGACTGCCGAAGGTAGTTTACAACCCTACGGCTCTCGTATTGCCTCAATGCTTTCAGCATTTTCTAAACAGAAAATGGTCGAGCAAAAATCTAACAACCGTGTTATTTTTTGGCGATTAGCATCTTTTATCTCAACGGAGATTTAATTTCCATTTTACATCAGTGACACTCCGAGAATATCGTTCAACAATACCTTTATCAAGCCAATGCTTTAATGCCCCTCTTACGGAAACAGTATGCCCATCAGTGATTAAAGTGTCAGGTTGGTTGTCATATTTAAGGGCAAGTTGGGTTAATTCATTGACGGTAAAATAACGATTAGGGTCGGCTTTCATCAGTTGTATGATAATTTTACGCAGATTACCTTTAAAACGGCGAGAACGGGTCGCATAGACAAACAGCTCTGTATTATAGTCATCGACACGGGCTTGTTCTTGCATAATCTCAAGGCTTTTAGTGAGTGTGGAGAGCTTGTCATTTACAAGGGCTAAATGTTTAAGCACTTGATTGCGTTCACGCTCCAGTGCATTTATTTTCCGTTGTATTTGATTGAGATAGACTTTCTTTGCCATTAATGTAGTACCACTTCTTGAGAAATATGTTTTCGTTGCCAGTAACCGCACCATTCGTTCTTTTCGTTTGAAGTTGAGAGGCACTTTTCTAACACATCACGGAATTGAACACCGTTGGATTGTCTGCGGTTATCTTCACGGTAAGCGGCTTCATTAGCGTAATTAAGTAAGTAACGGTTACTCATTTTATGAACTTGCCCGTAATACATACGTTTAAACCGAGAGAAATAGCTTTCCGCTTGGTTATTGGTTACGTCTAACTCACTGCGATATTCGTCTTTATGATTGACGGTACATAACTCATAAAAAGGCATAAGTATCTCATACGCATTACTTTCATCGGTATTAATGCGAGAGCCACGAGTAATGAGGTTATCAGCAATCTTTTTTACCACGGATTGCGTTTCAGCATAGGTGACAAAAACGTGCGTACTTTTTGCACCACGATGACGATTATTTTCTCTTTTTTCCGTTTCGGTATAATGCTCACGAACAACTATCACACAACGTTTATCAGGACTTTGATTTTCTTTCAGACGATAATCAATGCGGTCAGTTTTTTTATTCGCTTTACGAGGTGCAGGGTGAATGTAAGTGCCGTCCATATCAATTTCGCCCGAAAGCGATTTTAGTTCCCGTTGTACAAGCAAAGCTTTTCGCATTTTTTGAGCCAGTACATAAGCGGTTTTATATTGCACGCCTAAATCACGAGAAAGCTGTAAAGCTGGAATCCCTTTTACCGCATTTACAAACATCACAATAGCAAGTAGGTAAGTTTGAATCGGCAATTTGCGGTTAGCAAAAATTGTGCCAGAGGTTACGGAAAAAGTATGGCGACAACCTTTTATTTTACACCGCCACTGCTTACGGGAAGCAATAAAATAGGCTTGATGACGACAACCACATTGAGGGCAGACTACGTCAGTCTCACTTCCTCAACGTAATTCACACAACAAGGAAAACGCCTGCTTATCCGTCAAGGACATTACCTTGCGGATGGAAAGCATTTTTGCTTGGGAGGAAAGAAGGTAGTGTTGAGCCATAAAACCTTGAGATTTGATTAATTCACATTTATAATATACACAAATGTATAAATAAATGCAAAGGGATTTTATACAAATGTGTATTTCAAAGAGATTACAAAAGGCTTGCTATATTAAAGGTTTGAAATTAAAAGATTTTATTGAAGTCACAGGACTACCTTATCGAACAGGTCAGAGCTATTTAAGCGGTGCAAGAGAGCCAAATGCCGAAGGAATGCAAACAATTTGCACGCAAATGGGTATAAACATAAATTGGCTACTGACTGGCTCTGGAGTAATGTTTGTTGATGAACTTACCATAAATTCCAATAGTGAAGAAGAAACTGCCTTACTAGAAAATTTCAGGAAGAGCAATGAGGTAGGTAAAAAAGCAATCTATCAGGTTGCTAAAGTTTTAGCTGATAATTAAACTTATATAAGTTTTTGGATAAAATAATGAATATTTATAATGATGATTGTATTTCTTTTATGAAAAATATGCCTGACAACAGTGTTGATTTTACTATTACAGACATTCCTTATGATGCAGTAAATCGTAAAAGTAATGGATTAAGAAATCTTGATAAAAGACATGCAGATATATTAACTTTTGATTTGCCTATTTTTTTAAATAGAGTGTACTCCATAACAAAAAATAATATAGTTATTTTTTGTGGCAAAGAGCAATTTAGTGAAATATTTTCTTTTTTTGCCAATAAACAAGGAACTGTTAGACCTTTAGTGTGGGAGAAATCAAACCCAAGCCCTATGAATGGTCAATATGTTTATTTAAGTGGAGTAGAGATGGCTGTTTGGTTTAAGAAAAAGGGATCGAAAGCTTTTAACGCTTATTGTAAAAATACAGTTTTTAAACACCCTAACGGTAGAGGTAAGTTTCATCCAACTGAAAAAAATCATACTTTATTAAAAGAGTTGATCCTAGATAATACTAATGTAGGTGATATTGTTTTCGATCCTTGCTTTGGAAGTGGTAGTCATTTGTTGGTTGCAAAACAATTAAACAGAAAATTCATCGGATGCGAAATAAATAAATCTTATTTTGATGTAGCAAAGAATAGATTAAACTTTCAACTTTAATGGTATATAATATAAATTTTATTACCCAAAATTAGCTTCTATTTTTGAAATGTAAACAAAAAAGAGTTGATAATATTTAAGAGACATAAATATTGGTAACCTTTTATCTAAACAAATTTGTCTGTTACACCTTTTTCGGTTTGAACAGGTATTCCTTTATCTTTTCACCGTTCAACAAAAAGTTCTCCTTATTAGCAAACTTAATAAAAATACAACTTGTTGCTTTTGCTAAATATTCAGCATTCACAGGAATAAATGCTGATCCGTGAACATCAGACAATCCATTTCTCTTTTTGTCATTTAGCTTTACTCTATTAAAGAGTTCTGCTTTTCTATTTTCTAAAAAATTAATAATATCATCTTTTCTTATAATCATTATTTTATCTAAATTGCTATTATCTTTATTTATATCTTGCCCCTTATAAAAGAAAATAATTAAAGCATCTAGGTAATCTCGTTGAAATAACTTTCCGTATTTAATTACTTTTACTTTATGTTTCTTTTCAAAATTATCTATAAATTTTAAATTCTTATCATAGATATAAGATTGTTGAGTATCATCATTTTTATTGACTTCTTTTTGATAAGCTGAAATTATATCTAGTCTGCAATCTCCATAAACATCAAAATTTTTTGAGAATTGAACATCAATCTTGAAACATTCCTGTGCTATTATATCAACATTAGTTATACACTCTAAATTATTTAATTTGCATTTTATCCCAGCTTTATTTAGTAATTCACAAGCAAACTCTTCAGTTATTTTTGTTTCACTATTATAATAATTCATAATTCAACCTTTATAAACAAAGTGGATAAATCAACATTTAGTGCTTTAGCTAAAGAGATAATAGCGTTCAGAGATATATTCCTCTTGCCATTTTCTACACCAGAAATGTAACTTCTATCTAAACCAGCTCTATACGCTAGTTCTTCCTGATTCATTTCCTGTTCAATCCTCAGCTCTTTAATTCTGTTTCCAAAAGAGATAAGGGCACTCTTTTTATTACTATTCATATTCAAATTTTAATAAAAGAAAAACAAAAATCTATTGACTATAAGTAACAATTCTTAATAAATTAAGTGTTTTTTTGGAAATCGTAAAACTACTTGACACACCAAATTAAAATCGACTAATATAAAATTTTTATATAAAAATCCTTTCATTTTGATGTTTGAATATTAAGCCTTACTTAAAAGGTTTAAGTTTATAAATCACAATGAGGGGATTTTTTATGTGTAATTGACGGAGTATAGTATACGAAAAATTATTAAAGCTCCTCCAATGAATGTGGATTTAAAACAGATGAACTACGATGAATTTAAGCGGTTTATGCAGGATTTAGCTGCACTTTATTCAGGCGTGAGTGATGATGGTTGGATGGCATTGCACGATACCTTGAAAAGTCTGGCAGTGATAGTACGTTCACCTATATCAAAAATAATGAAAAATGGCAATGAAGTATTGCAATATAATCCATTTGGGTTCTATGGTGCGTATGAAATTGCTGACAATCAGGTCGTGATGGCATTATTTTATGCCGAATTTAGCGAAGATAAAGTCGATAATCGGGGCTTTATGTATTGCGAACTCGCAACAAAGGTCTGCTTTGCCGAAGATGATAGATTACTACGTTGCCCGCATAACGTGCGTGAGCGTTTAACCCAAATTGATTATGTGAATGCCGTCGAAATGGTTTATCCAGTCGAGCAATCGAAATCTGACATACAGCAACTAAGAAACGAACTTAATAACAGGCTCAAGCCTACGATAAAACATTAGTTTTGATATTTTAATTTACCCTTTTCTACTTTTTGTTCAAATCTAAAGGTAAAACAAAGTGCAGCCTAGTGCGAAATAGGCTGTGATTATTAATTTAACATTTGGAAAGAGCCAAAAGATAATACAACATTACCTACTTTCCCAAACATCTCGCAGCCTATCCTTAAAGCAGATTTTTCGTTTATCCGAAGATGAAGCCTTTAAACTGATGAAAGCGGCTCGTTGGGGCAATCCTGATAATCTTCACGATGTTTGCTGTCCTCATTGTAACACACGCCACAATGCTTATTTTCTTGCTTCTCGCAAGCGTTGGATGTGCAAACATTGCAAACGTTATTTCTACATTACCACCAACACCGCTTTTGCCTTTCACAAACTTCCTTTAGTCGATTTACTGGCAGCGATTACCCTATTTGTGAATAGCGTGAAAGGCATTTCTGCCATTACCCTAAGCCGACACTTAAACATTCAATACAAAACTGCCTTTGTACTGTGCCACAAGTTGCGTGAAGCCCTATTCAAAACCCGTGATTTAAGCCCATTACAAGGGGAAATTCACGAAGATGGAGTGTGGATTAACTTCAAGCAACGTCCAACCAACTATCGTAAAAACCACTATAAACAGCAACAAAAAGCCGATAAGCAAGGGCGAAGATTTCCCAAATTTAGACCGACTAAACGCTGCATTCTTAGCTTAGTGCAACGTGCCGCCAATGATGATACCTTACAAGGCTCAAATCGAACCCTTGTGGCAATGGATTACAGCGAAAGTGCCAATACCGTATTGGCAATGAACCACCAATTTGTAAAGCAAGGTAGCGATATTTTCTGCGATGAAAACCCGGCCTATTCAAGCCTAGATTTTCACTACACCAGATGGGCAGTCAATCATCAAGAAACATACAGTGCCAAAGGCGTAAATAACAATCTGGCAGAATCCTTTAACGCAAGATTCCGTGATTTACATCGTGGCGTACATCATAAATGCGACAATAAATATGCTTTGCATTACGCCAATCAAGCAGCGTATATGTCGGACAACCGAAGAAAATCTAATGGAGAACTATTCCAAGACGTGCTAAAACGTTGCCTATGGGTATTGCCGCTAAGAGAATGGGTCGGCTACTGGCAAGGTAATCATCGTTATGGTGAGATTATCGGAATGAATGCTTTTGCACCCGAAGAAATTTCCCAAACCTATTTCAACGCTTTGAATGAGCGAATGCAGTACGAGCAAGAGCTATTAGCTGCGTAGATTTAGCCCTGAATCTAGTCGAATGCAAGTAAAGCAGCTTACCTTTCACAAGGTTGAGCGGCATCGCTACGTTTATTGTCGGGAAACTGGAGCGTGAAAGCGAATAAAATTAGCAAGCTGGCGGGAAAATCGGCTAAAATACCCCAAAGAAATGCCCTTAACCTTATTTATGGGGGTTAAGGGCATCAATATTTTAACTGCGGTTAAGTATGTGTTTCGGGCTTTGTGCAACTGCTACATAATACCGAAAAATTTTGCTTAACTAACCGCTTATTTCAATTATATGTAATTACGCTGGATGTCTTTCAGCAACTTCTTTAAGTAATGTTTGAAGTTCACCTTTTTGGAACATTTCCAATATGATATCACAGCCACCTATCAATTCACCTTCAACCCATAATTGTGGGAATGTTGGCCAATTAGCATATTTTGGTAATTCTGCACGAATATCTGGATTTGTTAAAATATCAACATAACCAAAAGGCACTTGGCAATTAATCACCGCTTCAACTGCACGAGCAGAAAAACCACAAGATGGGAATTTTGGCGAACCTTTCATATATAACAAAATTGGGTTTTCACTAATTTGTTTTTGAATTCTTTCAATTGTTTCCATTGTTTTTCTCCTAAAAATATTACTCAACTTAACTATTTTACCGTGTTTTAGGTAGAATAACACGCTATTTTCATACGCTTACTTTTTTAAGGATCATAATGCAATTAGAACAACAAAAAAAACGACTAAAACATTTTTCTAAGGCGGTCTTAACCGATATCATTCTTTATGGCTTACTTCTCTTCACGCTTGCCGTAATTTCTGGCGCAGCCACATTTTATCATCATATTGAAGGTTGGAATTGGGTAGATTCTTTCTATTTTTCAATTATTACTATTTCAACAGTCGGCTATGGTGATTTTTCACCCCATACTGTTGCAGGTAAAATTTTCACAATTTTCTATATCTTAGTAGGATTGGGTTTATTCGTGAGCGTAACTGCAAATCTTGGTAGCCATTTATACAATTCACTCACACTTCATAAAGAGCAAAAATAATTGAAAAAAATCCAACCGCAAGCGGTTGGATTTTAAGTTTATTTTGCAATTCGTTTATATTTAATACGATGTGGTTGAACTGCCTCAGCGCCGAATGTTTTCTTCTTCCACTCTTCGTAGTCTGTAAAGTTCCCCTCATAGAACGTTACTTTACCTTCATCACCATAATCTAAAATATGAGTAGCAATACGGTCTAAGAACCAACGGTCGTGGGAAATAACTAAGGCACAACCAGGGAATTCTAAAATCGCATTTTCCAACGCTCGAAGTGTTTCAACATCAAGATCATTGGTTGGCTCATCGAGTAATAAGACATTTCCGCCTACTTGAAGCAATTTCGCTAAATGTAAACGTCCACGTTCGCCCCCCGATAGTTCACCTACCCGTTTTTGTTGATCAACGCCTTTAAAATTAAACCGCCCAACATAAGCACGGCTTGGGATTTCAAAGTTGCCAATACGCATAATATCTAAGCCACCAGACACTTCTTCCCAAACTGTTTTCTTATCGTCCATTGCATCACGGAACTGATCAACTGATGCCATTACGACCGTTTCGCCTAAAGTAATTGAGCCAGAGTCTGGTTTTTCTTGCCCTGATAACATTCGGAATAAGGTTGATTTACCTGCACCATTTGCTCCGATAATACCAACAATCGCTCCTTTTGGAAGACTAAAAGAGAGATCATCAATCAACGTACGATCACCGTAAGATTTTGTAAGATGCTCAACTTCAATCACTTTATCCCCAAGACGTGGACCTGGCGGAATAAAGAGTTCATTCGTTTCATTACGTTTTTGATATTCACCACTGTTCAGCTCTTCAAAACGGGCCATACGGGCTTTGCTTTTCGCTTGACGGCCTTTTGGATTTTGGCGAACCCACTCTAGCTCTTTTTCAATGGATTTTTGACGAGCAGATTCTGTCGCTTGCTCTTGAGCTAACCGTTTCTCTTTTTGTTCTAACCAAGAGGAATAATTTCCTTCCCAAGGAATACCTTCACCACGGTCAAGCTCTAAAATCCAGCCGGCTACATTATCTAAGAAGTAACGGTCATGGGTAATCGCAACAACAGTACCTTCATAATCGTGCAAGAAGCGTTCTAACCACGCTACCGATTCTGCATCTAAATGGTTTGTCGGCTCATCAAGTAATAGCATATCTGGTTTTTCAAGCAATAAACGGCAAAGAGCAACACGGCGACGTTCCCCACCTGAAAGATGCTCAATTTTAGCGTCCCAATCAGGTAAGCGTAACGCATCTGCTGCACGTTCTAGTTGGTTATCTAAATTGTGTCCATCATGTGCTTGAATAATCGCCTCTAAATTAGCTTGTTCTGCTGCTAATTTATCAAAATCTGCATCAGGATCAGCATATAAAGCATACACTTCATCTAAACGAGTAAGCGCTGTTTTAACCTCACTTACTGCTTCTTCAATCGCTTCACGTACAGTTTGTTGTGGGTCGAGTTTTGGTTCTTGCGGAAGATAACCAATCTTAATGCCTGGTTGAGGGCGAGCTTCCCCCTCTATATCTTTATCAATACCTGCCATAATACGTAGTAAAGTTGATTTACCCGCACCATTTAAACCAAGCACACCGATTTTTGCACCAGGGAAAAAACTCAATGAAATATCTTTCAAAATATGTCGTTTTGGCGGGACTACCTTACCAACACGATGCATTGTATAAACAAATTGTGTAGACATTATTCCATTCCTTCTTAAGAAAAATCATTAATATTTTACTTGAAAACCTTGTGTAAATATAGCGTAATCATCTTTGCAAAAATAGCTATCATCTGACCGCTTATAAAACCAAACATGATTTTACTCCCAGTTTCATATCAAACATACAAACATAAAAAAGCGTGATTTAACACGCTTTTTTATGCTTTAACTATTATTCACTCGTTCAAAGACTAAAGCTTTTCGCTCAATTTGGCGCAAAATAAGCGTCATAATACCAGTAATCACTAAATAAATAATGCCCGCAATTCCATAAATAGTTAATGCGTCATATTCTGTTCCGTACAATTGACGAGCATATCCCATTATATCCATAATCGTAATAATAGAAGCTAAAGACGTACCTTTAAACACAAGAATAACCTCATTACTATAAGAAGGTAATGCTCGTTTTAACGCATAGGGAATTAAAATTTTTAATGTTTGCAATCGATTTAATCCAAGCGCTTCACAAGTTTCCCATTGTCCTTTTGGAATCGCCTTGACCGCACCGTGAAAAAGTAATGTTGTATACGCTGCACTATTTAATGCTAGTGCAAGCATTGCACAGAACCAAGCATTTGAAAATAATGACCATAAAGGGCTATTTACAATCCAATCAAATTGACCAGGTCCTGCATAAATAAGGAAAAACTGTACTAATAATGGTGTCCCCGTGAAAAGCGTTAAAAATCCCTGAATGATCCCTTTAATCCATTTATTTTCCATTGAAAGAAAGAAGGTCAGCAAAATGGCAAGGAAAAAGGCAATCAATAATGCAACAAACGTCAGTAATAAGCTCGTTGGAATTCCTTGTGCAATCTTAAAAAAGTATTCAACAAACATTAGATAGCACTCCTTTCAAATCGGGTAAAACGCCATTCTAAACGACGAATAAACACTTGGCTTACCAAGGTAATAACCAAATAAATCAACGCAGTGACACCATACCAAGTAAAAGGTTGGTGAGTATTGGCATTAACTAATTCTGTTTGTCTCATCAAATCCTGCACCCCAATTAGTGAAACTAATGCAGTATCTTTAAGTAATACAAGCCATTGGTTACTCAATCCTGGCAGTGCGTGCCGCCATACCTGAGGCATAATAATATAAATAAAAGTATAAACACGACTTAATCCTAACGCAGCTCCCGACTCCCATTGCCCTGCAGGAATTGCTTGAATAGCCCCTCGTAATGTTTGCGAAGCATAAGCAGCAAAAATTAACGAAAGAGCAACAACGCCACAGCCAAAAGCTCCTAGCTCAACATAATCGCCAACTATAAGTTCTAAAATTTCAGGTGTTCCAAAATAAATTAGAAAAACAACTAAAATTTCAGGCAGCCCACGTAATAAAGCAATTAAAACTGATGCAGGTTTACTGATCATCAACAATCGGTTCGTTTCTAAAGAAACAAATAAAATCGCCAAAATCAGTCCTAACGCTAAGGCACAAAGTGCCAGCCCTAACGTTGTTAGGGCGGCATTTAAAATTAAAGGGATATATTCAACAAACATAGAATCTATTTGCTCATCCATTTATCATAAATTTTTTGATACTCGCCATTTTGTTTAATTAACTGAATACCTTTATTGAGACTTTCAACCAATTCTGTATTCGATTTTTTGACCGCGATACCTAAGCCATTATTAAAATAACGTTTGTCTGTTATACGTTCACCGATTGAAACAAGTTCCGTATTTTTTGCAAGCATATCTCTTAGCACATCGGTATCACCGAAAATAATATCAATACGTCCATTTTTTAAATCTAATACCGCATCTTGCAAACTTGCATAAGAATTTGCTACGAATTGTTTTGCTTCCGCATTAATATATTGCTGATAAGTTGTACCATTTTGTACACCAACTTTTTTAGCTTGTGTTAAATCTGCAATTTTATCTTTCACTGTAATAAAACTTGCTGAACTCTCATAATAAGAGTCAGAGAAAGCAACTTGCTTTGCCCGAGCTTCCGTAATATCAATTGCAGAAATAGCCGCATTAAATCCGCCACGTCCTTTAATTAAGCTTGGAATCAACGCATCAAACGCCTGGTTTTTAAAATGACAAGTGGCGTTAATTTCTTTACATACTGCATTTGCAATATCAACATCAAAACCAATGATTTCCCCTTTTTCATTCGTAAATTCAAAAGGCGGATAGCTCGGTTCCATCGCAAATGTAATCTCTTGTGCATTAGCAAAAGCTGATCCGGCTAATAAAGCAGTTAAAATTAATTTTTTCATTGTGTTTACCTCTTTTTTAGTTTTAGTGTGAATGGGATAAATAGTTTGCAAATTGGGCTGTTTTAGGATGTTCAAAACAAGTTGCATTGCCTTGCTCAATAACCTTTCCTTTCTCCATATAAACCACTTTTGTTGCGACTTTTCTTGCAACCGATACTTCGTGTGTAACAATAACTTGAGTTATTCCTGTTTGTTTTAGTTCCTGAATAATATCAACAACTTGAGCAGTAATTTCAGGATCTAACGCAGCTGTTGGTTCATCAAATAATAAGACTTCAGGTTGCATCATTAATGCCCTAGCAATAGCAACACGTTGCTGTTGCCCGCCAGATAAATGTAACGGAAAGCGCTCAGAAAAATCAGACAATTTCAACCGAACTAATAATCCTTTTGCTCGCTCAATAGCTTTTTCTTTACTAAGCCCTAACACTTTTATAGGAGCTTCGATCAAATTTTGCATTACAGTAAAATGTGGCCACAAGTGGTATTGCTGAAATACCATTCCCACATTACGCCGTAGTAAAGCAATTTGCTTGCTATCCGCTTTAGTTGTTAAATCAAAATGGTGATTTGCAATATCTAGTTCACCAGACTGTGGTACTTCTAATAAATTCAACGTCCGAATCAACGTACTTTTTCCTGCCCCACTTGGCCCAAGAAGTACTACCGTATCTCCTTTTTCAATATGTAAATTGATATCGAATAAGGCTTGATTTTTGCCATAAAAAAAATTGACATTGCTAATACGAATCGCCATTTTAACTTCAAATCCTATCTAAACGCGCTAATTTGAATAGATATTATTTTTTATTGAATAATTATGCAAGTGATTTTTTCTAAATATGACTATTTTATTGGTAAAAAATAGACAACGTATTACAATCACTCTCTACCAATAAGGATTTACTATGTTTATACGTTTTTTTACCTTTTTTAGCTTACTATTTTTACCACTTTCAAGTACGGCAAATTTATTTGACGCACAGCCTAAATATCTTACTAGTGATCAAGCGTTTGATTTTTCATACCAATATGCTAGTAAACAGTTACAGCTCAATTGGCAAATTGCTGACGGCTATTACTTATATAAAAAAGAAATTACTGCACAAAGTAATACGGGCGATCCGATTCCCCTTAATTTTCCTGATGCTGAAACACATAATGATGATTTTTTTGGTCTTGTTGAGATTTTTCGTAATCAACTAACCTTACAGCTTCCTATTGAAAACTTGCCCCAAACAAGCGAGATTGAAATTCACTATCAGGGCTGTACAAAAGGCTTTTGTTATCCACCTGAAACAGTAAAAATACCTATACAAGCGGTCAGTTTCGATCAAAAAATGACTTCTTCTGCTGAAAATTCACCTTCTTCACCAACAGAGCAAAATAAATTAGCTACTGCACTTTCAGATAGCCATCTTTCTATCTTTTGGTTCTTTATCCTAGGGCTTGGGCTGGCATTTACACCTTGTGTATTACCAATGTTGCCTCTACTTTCTGCAATTGTTATTGGTAGCCGACAACGTCCTAATAATATACGCGCCTTTACACTGAGTTTTACTTATGTGCAAGGTATGGCATTGACTTATACCTTACTGGGTTTGCTCGTTGCTTCCATCGGATTACCTTTTCAGGTTGCTCTACAAAGCCCACCAGTACTTATCGGGCTTTCAATTATTTTTACTCTTTTGGCTCTATCAATGTTTGGATTATTTACGCTTGAATTACCTTATCGTTGGCAACAAGCGCTGAATAATTTTAGCCAAAAGCAACAAGGCGGATCTTACCCTAGCGTCTTTGTAATGGGTATGATTGCAGGCCTTGTCGCTTCACCTTGTACCTCTGCCCCACTTTCTGGAGCATTACTCTATGTAGCACAAAGTGGCGACTTATTTACAGGAGGGTTAGCCCTATATTTACTCGCATTAGGAATGGGATTACCTCTTCTTTTAATCACAATTTTCGGCAATAACATTCTGCCAAAATCAGGGGACTGGTTACTCAAAGTTAAAATCTTATTCGGCTTTGTAATGTTGGCCTTACCGATTTTCTTACTCACTCGTCTACTTCCTGCTCAATACGAAGCCCTACTATGGTCTGCTTTAGGCATCGCTGTATTAGCTTGGTTATATGAGCAATTCCAATCAAATAGGTTGTGGAAAAAAGGGCTTAAAATATTGCTCTTAATACTACTCGCATTAACTACAAAGCCTTGGACAGACTTTATCTGGCAAACAGATAAAAACCAAATCCAAACACAAACATTCCAACGAATAACAACACTAACCGAATTAGAACAACAGCTTTCAGCGCATAAAGGACAGAAAGTGATGCTAGATCTCTATGCTGATTGGTGTGTCGCTTGTAAAGAATTTGAACATCAAACATTCAGTGATCAAAACGTGAAAGATAAATTGAATAACCTACTTGTATTGCAAGTCGATATGACAAAAAACTCAACAGAGAATAAAGCGATAATGGAACATTTCCATATTCTTGGGTTACCGACAATTCTGTTCTTTGATGAAAATGGCAATGAGCTGAGTCAATCAAGAATAACAGGGTTTATGCCTGCAAAACCATTCTTAGCTCATTTAGATACTCTTAATAAAGAGTAGAAAATAAAAAGCGGTAAGATTTTTGAAATCTTACCGCTTTTTTAATACAGTTGTTTGATACTACTCAACCATAAAACAAGCAATTTTTGTACCATCTGAATAAGTTCTTAACTCTGGACGCTCGTGTTTACAACGCTCATTCGCTAAACGGCAACGAGCGTGGAATGCACAGCCTTTTGGTGGATTTAATGGACTCGGTAATTCCCCTGTTAATTTAATCCGCTCACGATGATTGCCTACATTTAAGCGTGGTGTTGCAGAAAGTAACGCCTCAGTATAAGGATGTCGAGGATTGCTAAAGATTGCTTTTGTTTCACCTTGCTCAACACAACGCCCTAAATACATAACCATTACTTCATCAGCAATATGTTCAACCACAGATAAATCGTGAGAAATGAAGACATAAGAAAGCCCCATCTCCTCTTGTAATTCCATCATTAAATTAAGCACTTGTGCTCTAACTGATACATCAAGAGCAGAAACGGGTTCATCTGCCACCACAATATCTGGCTCAAGCATTAGCCCTCGAGCAATAGCGATTCGCTGACGTTGTCCACCTGAAAACATATGTGGATAACGATCATAAAACTCTGTTTTCAGCCCAACTTTTGCCATCATTTCGAGTACTTTTTCTTTCCGCTCTTTTGCTGAAAGCGTAGTATTGATAAGCAATGGTTCTTCTAAAATCGTTCCCACTTTTTTACGAGGATTAAGTGAAGCATAAGGGTTTTGAAAAACAATCTGAATTTTTTGGCGACGTAGTCGTTCTGTTTCTCGATCATTAACAAGGAAATTCTGCCCATTGTAAAAAAGCTCACCCTCTGTTGGGCGTTCAATTAACGTAAGCATTCGCCCCAACGTTGATTTTCCACAACCAGACTCACCAACAATGGCTAATGTTTTACCTTTATCTAAACGAAAAGAAACACCATCAACCGCTTTAACTAATTTAGGTTTAGTAAATAATCCTTTTTTGACGGGATAATATTTTTTAAGATCAACCGCATCAAGAAGCGGTCGGTTTTCAATATTTTTTTGCATATTTATATTCTTTATTTAGCGACGGCTCTCATACCCAATTCAACTTACTTGGTATACCCTCTTTATTTAATGGCGTATGACATTTCACTTGACGTCCTTCAATTACGCTTAATTCAGGCTCTTTAGTGCGACAAAGCTCTGTAGCATAAGGGCAACGTGGATTAAGTAAACAGCCATTCGGGCGATCATATTTACCTGGTACAACGCCAGGTAATGATTGCAGACGAGATTTTCCTTCTGAAAACTCAGGTAAAGCACGTAATAACGCTTGAGTATAAGGGTGAAGCGGATATTTAAAAATTTTATCTGCACTACCTTCTTCTACCACTTGCCCTGCATACATCACAATAATCCGATGAGCAGATTCTGCCACTAACGCAAGATCGTGAGTAATTAGGATCAACGCCATATTTTCTTTACGTTGTAATTCAAGCAGTAAATCAATAATTTGCGCTTGAATGGTAACGTCCAATGCTGTCGTTGGTTCATCTGCAATTAATAATTTCGGATTACAAGCAATTGCCATCGCAATCATCACTCGCTGGCTCATTCCACCAGAAAGCTGATGAGGGTAAACGTCAAGACGAGATTGTGGATCAGGAATACCCACCATAGTAAGTAATTCAATTGCCCGTTCTTTTCGCCATTTTTTATTGCCGCTTTGATGAACTTTTAATGCCTCCATAATTTGAAAACCAACGGTATAACTTGGATTTAGGCTTGTCATCGCATCTTGGAAAATCATTGACACATCAGCACCAACAATTTTCTGTTTTTCTTTAGGGCTAAGTTCTAATAAATTATTGCCATCAAATTCTAGTGCCTTTGCATAGACTTTACCTGGATAATCAATCAGCCCCATAATTGCTAAAGAACTCACTGATTTACCCGACCCAGACTCACCGACAATGCCTAATACTTCGCCTTTATTCACTTTATAACTAATTCGATC
Source organism: Vespertiliibacter pulmonis (assembly GCF_013377275.1). NCBI lineage: Bacteria > Pseudomonadati > Pseudomonadota > Gammaproteobacteria > Pasteurellales > Pasteurellaceae > Vespertiliibacter > Vespertiliibacter pulmonis. Next base: position 1,305,397 of record NZ_CP016615.1, on the reverse strand, counting down.
TACCGCTTTAAATGGGGAGTTTTGATCTCCAAAATGTACGGAAAGTTCATTTACTTCTAATAATGCCATTTTCCGCTCCTATTGTTTTAATTTTGGATCAAGGGCATCACGTAACCCATCGCCCATTAAATTAAATGCAAGTACTAATGATAGAATAGCTAGACCAGGGATCGTAACCAACCAGTTAGCTGATTGCATAAAACCACGAGATTCTGCTAACATTGTGCCAAGTTCGGGGGTTGGCGGTTGAGCGCCAATGCCTAAAAAACCAAGCGCAGCTAATTCTAAAATTGCGTTAGAAATCCCCATTGTCATCTGCACAATAAGCGGTGCTAAACAATTAGGTAAAATTACAATAAACATCAAACGCCAAACATTTGCGCCTGCCACTCGAGAAGCGGTAACATAATCACGATTTTTTTCACTCATCACAGAAGCACGCGTTAAACGAACATAGCCAGGAATAGACACTACCGCAATTGCAATCGCTGCGTTTATTAAGGAAGGACCAAGAATAGTAACAACACCAATGGTTAATAATAGACTTGGAATTGCCAACATTATATCAACAAAACGCATAATCAAGATATCAACAGTCCCACCATAATAGCCTGCAAGTAAACCTAAAATTACCCCAAAAACACAAGAAAGAAGAACAATAACAAAACCAATAAAAACAGAAAGTCGAGCCCCGTAGATAATACGAGAAAGAATATCTCGCCCAATATCGTCTGTTCCTAACAAATAGGTAGAGTTTCCGCCATCAAACCAAGCAGGGGGAAGCAATAATGCTGTGCGATTTTGTTCAATTGGATCAAAAGGTGAAATGATTCCAGCAAAAACACTACTAAAGAAGACTAATACAATAAAAGCCAGACCAATAACTGCACCTCGATTTTGACTAAAATAATGCCAAAATTCTTGTAATGGTGTTTTCGGTACAGGGGAAGTTATTTCTATACTAGACATTGACAACTCCAACAAAAATATCGTTCTTGCCTAGTTAAACAGGAACGATTAAATAACTTTAGGTATGGCGAATCCGAGGATTGATAACTCCATACACTAAATCAACAGCCAAATTGACTAAAATAATTAACGTAGAAATAATTAAAACAGAACCTTGTAATACAGGATAATCTCGAGAATTGATCGCATCAATTACCCATTTCCCAATACCAGGCCAAGAAAAAATATTTTCAGTTAAGACTGCGCCCGATAATAATTGCCCAATAATTAATCCAACTACGGTTACCACAGGAATTAAGGCATTACGCAAAGCATGGACAATAACTACTCTTGTTGTGCTTAATCCTTTTGCTTTTGCTGTACGGATATAATCTTCACCTAAAACTTCAAGCATTGATGAACGAGTCATACGAGTAATAATTGCTAGAGGAATTGTTCCTAAAACAATTGCGGGTAAAATCAATGACTTAATCGCCGCCCAAAATGCTCCTGGCTCATCAGAATTCCAAGTATCAATCAGCATAAACCCTGTATTACTTTCAATCCAAAACTCAGATGGCAGCCTACCTGAAGCAGGTAGCCCAAGAGGAGTTGAAACATACAGAATTAGAATTAATCCCCACCAAAAAATAGGCATTGAATATCCTGTTAAAGACATTGACGTAACTAAATGAGAAATCCAAGAATTTTTCTTTACCGCTGCAATAACGCCTAGAAAAACGCCAAAAATTAATGACCATCCTAAGGCAAAAAAGGCAAGTTCAACCGTTGCAGGAAAAAGAGTAAAAAACTCCTTTAATACTGGTTCATTATTACGGAACGAATTACCTAAATCACCATGTAATACGCCTTTTATATAACTAAAATACTGCTCTGGTAATGGGCGATCTAAGCCTAACTGTTGCATCATTTGTGCGTGTATTTCAGGTGTAAGCCCACGTTCTCCCATTCGGATCTCAATTGGATCACCAGGAATTAAATGCACTAAAGCAAAAGTAATTAAAGTAATTGCCAGAAATGTTGGAATTACCATTAAAATACGTTTAAAAATAAATTGAAACATTCAAAATCTCTTTTTTGGGAAGGATTGTTTCTAAAATTATAGAAGGCGTATTTCTACGCCTTCTCAATAACAAGCGGGACTATTCTACTCGAAATTTGCAAAAATTTTAGTAAATTTTACCGCTTACCTCGTTATTTTTCTAAATCAACCGAATAGAAATCGTGAAGACCAAATGGGCTAACTACATAACCTTTTACCTCTTTCCGTACAGGAAAATAAGTGGTTGAGTGTGCAATCGTAATCCACGGCGCTTGTTCTTTAAAAATAACTTGAGCTTGTTTATAAAGATCAGTACGTTTAGCAATATCCGTTTCTTGTACTGCTTGTTTAACTAAATCATCAAACGGCTTATAACAAAATTTAGCATAGTTTGAACCTGCTTCAAGCGATGAACAACTTAACAAGGTATTTAAGAAATTATCTGGATCGCCATTATCGCCAGTCCAACCCATCATTCCTGCACTGTCTTCACCTGCCCGCATACGTTTGAGATATTCTCCCCACTCATAGCTAACAATTTTAGTTTTAACACCCACTTTTTCCCAATCTGCTTGAATTAACTCTGCCATACGGCGTGCATTTGGGTTATAGGGGCGAGAAACTGGCATTGCCCACAAATCTGTCTCAAAGCCATTTTCAAAACCTGCTTCTTTAAGCAATGCTTTTGCTTTTTCAGGATCATAATCGTAGTCTTTTATATCATCATTATAAGACCACATTGTAGGCGGAATAGGATTTTTTGCTTTCTGCCCCGCACCTTGATAAACCGCATCAATAATAGCATCTTTATTTACAGCATAACTCAATGCTTGACGAACCTTCACATTATCAAAAGGTGCTTTTTGTACATTAAAATTCAAATAACCAATATTTAACCCTGGACGAGTGAGTAGTGTAATATCTGAGTCATTTTTTAATTTCTCAATATCTGCAGGGTTTGGATACGGCATTGCGTGACATTCGCCTTTTTTCAATTTTGCATATCGTACAGACGCATCTGGTGTAATAGAAAAAACTAAACGATCAATTTTCGATTTACCACGCCAATAATCAGCAAAGGCTTTAAACCGAACAGCAGAATCTTTCTGATATGAAACAAACTCAAAAGGCCCTGTGCCAATTGGTAAATTATCAACTTTTTCTGGCGTTCCTGCTTTTAACATTTTATCCGCATATTCTGCTGAAAGAATTGAAGCAAAATCCATTGCTAAATTTGCTAAAAATGGAGCATTCGGCACATTTAAATTTATTTTCACCGTGTAATCATCAACTTTTTCAACATTCGCAATGATATTCTGCATATCCATTCCAATGAAATATTCGTAATTACCACCTGATACTTTATGATATGGGTGGTTTTGATCACGCTGGCGTTCAAAAGAAAATACAACATCATCTGCATTGAAATCACGGGTTGGTTTAAATTCTTTATTTGATTGGAATTTCACTCCTTTACGCAGATAAAATGTATAGGTTTTACCATCTTCTGAAATATCCCATTTTTCTGCTAATGCAGGAATCACTTCGGTAGTACCAGGGGCAAATGTCGTTAATTTATCGAAAATGGTTCTGCTTGCTGCATCTAGTGTTGCACCATCAGTTCCCAGTTGTGGGCTAAGAAATGAGGGCGAAGACTCAAGACAGTAAATAAATGTTTTTGGGCTAGCCATTGCTGAACTAGATACTATAGCTGCTGCAAGTAGGGTAAGTTGCGTTAATTTTTTCATTTTCACTCCAAAATATATTGTTATAAGTATGTTTTGATTTTGTTAAAACCGAATATACAAGTTTTTTTATGAACTGCAATACTTTTTTTTATGAAATTGACAAATTATTTAACTAATCTTACCGCTTACTTACAATTAAAAACCATTTATAAGACCATTGCTGCCAACCAACCAAACGCCAATAAAGGAACATTATAGTGCAAGAATGTTGGTACAACGGAATCCCAAATATGATCATGTTTTCCATCTGCATTTAGCCCTGATGTTGGTCCTAAAGTTGAGTCTGATGCGGGTGATCCCGCATCGCCTAGTGCTGCTGCTACCCCCACAATAGAAATAGTCGCAAGTGGTGAAAAACCAAAAGAAATACATAGTGGCACATAAATTGTAGCGATGATCGGTACTGTAGAAAATGAAGAACCAATGCCCATCGTAATCAATAACCCCACTAATAGCATCAAAAATGCTGCCATCTCCTTACTACCAATAGTCCCCTTCAAACTTTCCACTAATTCCGCTACACCGCCCGTTGAATTCACAACATTAGCATAACCAGAGGCAGCAATCATCACAAAACCGATCATCGCCATAAGCCTCAAACCATCTTGGAAAATATCATTACTCTGTTTTAATTTAAATACTCCACCTAAAGCAAAAATAATCAGCCCAACTACCCCTCCTAAAATTGTAGAATTAGTCGAAAGTTGTACCGCACAAGTTGCAATAATTGCAGTAATACTAATAGCTATATTAATAGGTTTTACTTGGGTAACTCTACGTTCAATATCATCATCAACGGCAACGGTATTCTGCTCTACATAAATACGAGGCTTACGGTAACTAATAAAAATTGCAATAAATAAACCTAAAATCATTCCTATCACTGGAATTGCCATTGCTTTTGTGACTTCTGTAACATCCGCAACTAAACCGAAAGGCTGGCCTGCATTATTAATATTTTTCACTAAAATACTTTCAATAAAAATTTGTCCAAAACCAGCTGGAATCAGCATATACGTTGCGGTTAAACCAAATGTAATTGCACAAGCAATGGCTCTACGGTCAATTTGTAATTTATTTAAAACCCCTAATAGCGGTGGCACAACGATTGGAATAAAAGCAATATGTACCGGAATGACATTTTGTGACGCCATTGAAAAAATAACCAACGTAAATAAAATTAGATATTTAAACCAAAGCACAGAACGATCTGATGGGCGTTTTCCAAATCCTCGAATAACTTTATAAGCTAATAGATCCGTTACCCCTGATTTTGATAATGCAACAGCAAATGCGCCAAGTACCGCATAATTCATTGCCGTTTCCGCACCGCCACCTAATCCACTGGTAAAGCTAGATATTGTTTTCCCCAGCGCATCAGTTAATGCCATTCCATCAGCATAATGCCCTAAAATGCCACAAATAATCGCTGCAATAATCAATGCAATCACTACATTAATTCGCATTAGGCTTAATGCAAGCAAAACAATGATTGAAATGACGACTTCATTGGTGAATAACACTTTATCCTCCTAAAATTTATAAATATAAAAAGAAAACCCCTCGAAGTTTTTTCCGAGGGGTTAGCAATTGTGTTGGAATATATCACATCTCAGCTCGGAATTTCTTCCGAACACATCAAATGCCCGAAAGATTATTCAGGTAAATGACAATGATGATGTTTAATAATAATGATATTTTTCATAACTTATTCCAACAAAATAGGTATTTTGAATATAGCTTAGCGAAATCCAAAATGCAAATAAAATTTTACAATTTCTCTATCGCTGTAAATTTTATGTAAACCTCACCGCTATAAGCGGTCAGATTTCTGCTATTTTTGCAATTAGCTTAAAATTTTATCTAACTCTGCACTCACTTGCTCAACTGGTTGTGTTCCATCTAAACGGAAATATTGTGTATTTCCAGCCTCTGCTTCTGCCGTATAGTAAGCAATTAGTGGTTTAGTTTGCTTATGATAAATTGCTAAACGCTCCAACACCGTTTCAGGTTTATCATCTTGACGAATAATCAACTCTTCACCAGTTAGGTCATCTTTTCCTTCCACTTTTGGTGGATTATACACAACGTGATAAGTTCTGCCTGAAGATTGGTGAACACGACGACCACTCATACGTTCAACAATCACCTCATCAGCCACATCAAATTCTAAGACAAAGTCAATTTTAACCCCAGCCTCTTTTAAAGCATCTGCTTGTGGAATCGTACGAGGAAAACCGTCTAATAAAAATCCATTCGCACAATCAGGCTGTGCAATACGGTCTTTAACTAAAGCAACTGTCAGTTCGTCTGGCACAAGTTTACCTTCATCCATTAACGCTTTCGCTTGCTTGCCAAGCTCTGTTCCTTCTTTAATCGCCGCTCGGAACATATCGCCTGTTGAAATTTGCGGAATACCAAATTTTTTCATCATAAATTGGGCTTGTGTTCCTTTGCCTGCACCCGGTGCACCTAATAAAATAATTTTCATTAAAAACTCCTTTTAACACTTAATTAAAATCAATCGCCATCATCTACTGATCAACGCTGTAAATGGCATAATTATTGAAAAACTAACCACTTATTCTACTTTATCTTTTACTTGCCAAGGCGCAACTTTAAACAACATCAACATTCCTGGAATACCAATAAAAAAGCAGATCCAGAAAAAAGTAAAATAACCGTAATTTGCCACTAATACCCCTGAAAATGCACCAAAAATTTTACTCGGTATGGCTGATAAACTGGTAAAAATAGCTAATTGTGTTGCGGTATAAAGGGGATTTGTTTCCCGTGCCATAAATGCTACAAAAGCGGCTGTACCTAAACCAACCCCTACATATTCTCCCACAATTACAACAGTAAGCATAAAACGTTCATATCCGCCAATTATGCTAAATTTGTCATAACTTGCCATCCATGCAAAACCTAAAATAGTAATCAGTTGAACAATACCAAAAAGCCAAAGTGAGCGGTTGATCCCTAATCGGATCATCAAAATACCACCAATCATACTGGAAATAATCGATGCCCAAAGAGAATTTAATTTAACCACAGTACCAATATCTGTTCGGCTAAATCCCATATCTAAAATAAATTTTGTTTGTAGTGAGGTTGCAAGGGAATCACCGAATTTATATAAAAAGATAAATAAAATCAGCCCTAAACCTGCATAAAGTCCTTTACGATTAAAAAATTCTTTAAACGGTAATGTAAAAGCAGTATAAAACGGTAAACTACGATCAACATATTCAACTTTAGGCTCTTTACTCAGAAATAGCGATAAGATCAGCCCTGGAAGCATAAACAATGCAGTAAAAATAAACACGGTATTCCAAGGAAGATAATCTGACAAAATTAACGATAATCCTCCAGGAATTAAACTCGCAATCCGATACGCATTCACGTGAATAGAGTTACCTAATCCTAACTCAGAATCAGTTAAAATTTCTCGGCGATAGGCATCAATAACAATATCTTGTACTGCCGAGAAAAACGCAACCAATGTCGAAATTATCGCTACGGTCTTAATACTTTCAACGGGATTAAATTGCCCAAGTAAAATAAGTAGCCCGAGCAAACTTATCTGGGTAATAAACATCCAGCTCCGTCGCCGCCCTAAAAAATGAGGATAATAACGGTCAAGCAATGGAGAAATCAAAAATTTCCAGGTATATGGAAAGCCAATAATGGTAAAAAAACCAATCGTTTTTACATCAACTGCCGAAGAAGAAAGCCAAGCAGGGACAAGCTGAAATAGCACATACAACGGTAAGCCAGAGCTAAACCCAGTGAAAATACAAAGCAACATATTTTTGGTAAAAATCTGCTGCCAAATAGTAGGTGTTCCTATTTCAGCTTTTTGCATTTAGTTCCCCTTATACCCATTCGGGTTATTTTTTTGCCAATTCCACGTATCACTCATCATTTTGTTCAAATCACGTTCCGTTTTCCACCCTAGTTTTTCTAACGCTTTTTGAGGATTAGAATAACATACAGCGATATCACCACCACGGCGAGGACTAAATGTATAAGGTACTTCAATTTTATTCACTTCTTGGAAAGCATTCACCATATCTAATACAGAGTACCCAACTCCAGTCCCTAAATTATAGATATGAAGTCCTGCATCATTATAATGTTTATCTAACGCTTTCAAATGCCCAATGGCTAAATCAACAACGTGGATATAATCACGCACACCTGTACCATCAGGTGTATCATAATCGTTACCAAAAATTGATAATTGCTTCAACTTCCCAACAGCAACTTGGCTAATATAAGGGAGTAAATTATTCGGAATACCGTTTGGATCTTCCCCTAATAGACCACTTTCATGAGCACCAACAGGATTAAAATAACGAAGTATGATCGCAGAAAAATGAGGATATGCTTTTACGGTATCTTCTAAAATTCTCTCCACCATATATTTTGAAGTACCATAAGGGTTCGTTGTTCCCCCTACCTCACTCTCTTCAGTAATTGGCGTAATTTTAGGATCGCCATAAACTGTTGCAGATGAGCTAAACACAATCGTATTAACATTTGCTTTTAGCATTTCTTCAACCAATACGATAGAACCTGTTACGTTGTTTTGATAATAGTGAAGTGGCTTCTGTACACTTTCACCAACAGCTTTTAACCCCGCAAAATGGATAACTGATTCAATGTTATGCTCAGCAAAAATTTGGCGTAAGATTGAACGATCTAAAATATCGCCTTGATAAAAAGCAACACTCTTACCTGTCATTTTTTGTACACGTTCAAGAGATGTTATTGAAGAATTAGAAAGGTTATCTAATACGACAATCTGATCATTTTTATTTAATAGTTCTAATACCGTATGAGAACCAATATAACCAGCCCCACCAGTTACTAAAATTGCCATAATAAAATCTCCATCATCAAAATTATATTCATTTTACCTTTTTTCACTTATAAAAGCCTGACGAATTTGCAAAAATTCTCAAAATCTTACCGCTTGTTATCTCTCTGAATGTTAAAAAACGATGTTTTTTCCATATCTGATAAGACTCGGTATTCACCCGGTGCTAAATTTTCCAATTTAACATCACCAATACCAACACGGATAAGCCGTAGTGTTGGAAAACCAATATGGGCGGTCATTCTACGCACCTGACGATTTTTCCCCTCGCTAATTTTCAACTCTATCCAAGAAGTCGGTATGGTTTTTCTTTCTCGGATTTTCGGGGCAGTTGCCCATAAAAAATTAGGTGTAGCGATTTTTTTCACTTTAGCAGGCTTAGTTAGCCCATCTTTAAGCTCAACACCTTTAGCTAATTTTTCCAGATCTTCTGGCTGTGGATCGCCCTCAACTTGCACCCAATAGGTTTTCTCTTTTTCAAATTTAGGGGTTGCTAAACGATGTTGAATTTCACCATTATTTGTGAGTAATAGCAGACCTTCACTATCTCGATCTAATCGCCCAACAGGATAAATATTTGGTATCGGTATGAACATTTTTAACGTTTGGCGATTATGTTCATCAGTAAATTGAGTCAAAACATTGTAGGGCTTATTAAATAGTACAATAATTGTTTCTGCCAACGTTAATTTCTGTTTAGGTTTTGATACTCTTTGTGTTCTAGGCTTCGCAGTCTCACGAGAAAAAGGTTTAAATTTCATTTAAAATACTCAAGCGGTTTGATCTCTCAATTTATTGCAAATCTCTACAATTTTACAGGTTCAATAATCTCACTTGGATAACAGCCCAACACTTTGAGATAACTGGCTACTTGTTCTAAATTGACTAAAGCTTTTTGAGTACTTTCCTGATGAATATTTGCCTCTAATTCAACATAGAACATCTCTTCCCAGGGTTTACCATAAATGGGGCGAGATTCTAATTTTATCATTCTGATACCAAACTGTTTAAACACAATTAACGCATCAACCAATGCCCCAGCCTGCTGACTTGTCGTCATTAACAATAATGTTTTCGTTTGAACTTGAGGTGAAACTTGCACAGATTCTTTGGCCACAACAATAAAACGAGTAAGATTGTGTTGCTGATTAGCAATATCACTTTGCAAAACATTTAGCCCATATAATTTTCCGCCCTCTTCGTTTCCTAAAGCCACTATATTCGGTTCATTTAAACGAGAAACCATTTCCATTGCGTGGGAACTACTCTCACAATACTTAATATGCACTTTATCCAATGAATTCAGAAATTGGTTACACTGTTGGGCGGGTTGAGAATGTGTATAAATAGTATCAATCTCATCAAGTTTGATACTCTGTGTGCCAAGTAGGCAATGCTTAATGGGATAAGCTAATTCTCCAACTAACGTAAGATCCGTATGTTGCAATAAATCATACACCTCATTGATTGATCCTGATGTCGTATTTTCTAATGGCAATACGCCATAATCCGCCTCACCATTCTGTACTTTTTCAAAGACCTCATTAAATGAACAGCAACTCAACTCACGAAAACCGTTCGCTTGTTTTTTTGTAAATTGCCGAGAGGCTAAATGTGAATAAGACCCTCTCATTCCTAAAAAAGCTACTGAAATTTGTGGCTTCACTGTATTTAACTTATTTTGTAAATAAGCCTGCTGTGTTAATACAGAATCTTCAATAATACGTTGGAAAATTTGGGTAATATATTGGGGGTCAAGCTGATAATTTTCAGCTTCTGCAAAATTGACTAACTCTAATAATAATGCCTTTTCACGATCAATATCACGCAAAGGTTTCTGGTTAATTTCTTTGCTACGTACTACATCAAATGCGAGATTATGTCGTTGCGACAACAGTTTCAATAAATGGCGATCAATTTGTGTAATTTGTTGGCGAATTTCTGAAAGATCTAAAGACATTACCGCTTCCTTATTTTCATTTATACTGCCTTATCTTAGGCAAAATCCCGTTTAATTTATCGTATATTGAATTGTAACCACTAAACGTACTTTTTTATCAATCGTCGATGTATCATAGCTACCACCATAATCACTATTATCTTCGCTGCTTGGCGTACTTGATTGAATATCGAACGAACCTTGTGACGCCGATTTTAATACCCCAACCTTTACGTTGCTTGTTTTAGCAAACTCTTCTGCACGAATATAAGCATCTTGAGTTGCTTTAGCGATCAATTCACGTTTAATTTTTTCTAAATTTTCCAAATAATAATTTGGGCGATCAAAATCAATATTTTGATTTTCTGCTCGCAATAGCTGAATAGCCACTAACGCATTTTGAAGTTTGGTTAAATTTTTACTGGATATATTGATAGAACGAGTAGCGCTAAAACCATTTTGACGAGAGCGGTCTTTACCATGTTCATCAACATAATACTCACGATATTCATCTACAGATAAATTAGCAATTTGATAATCTTCCGTTGCAAAACCTTGTTTATTCAAGAAATCCATGGCGATATTGAGATTTTGCTGATTATTCTGCATTGCCTCATTATAAGTTTGCCCTCTAGCACTAATCGTTACCTGCCAAGTACCCAATGTAGCTTTATACTCAGCTTCTGCTAACCCTTTTACAGTAATTACGCCAGTTTGCTGAAAGTTTTTAAATTGATAGCCAAGAATAAAAGCGGATAAAATTAAACCAATCGCCAACCAAACGCCTAAAAAGCTAAAATGGCGATATTTGTTCTGTTTCGACATTCAAATTTCCTAATTTCTTTCATGAGAAGACCTTTCAATTCTAGCGATTTCCGCTGAAATAGCAATTCATGAGACAAAATAATCTTATTCTTCCTCCCTTTAAAATAATGCGTATAAGTTATTGATAATTATTATCATATATGTAGAATAATCGCTAATTTTAAGTTCAGGTAATAAAAAGGAAAACCGAATGAAATTAACCCATATGTTTAAATATCTTTCCACTTGCCTACTATTTACAAGTGGATCGTTAATGGCACAAGAACGTATTTTAAGTATCGGTGGTGATGTTACCGAAATTATTTATGCACTTAACGCTGAAAAAGATCTCATTGGTCGGGACAGTACGAGCATTATTCCTGAACAAGCTAAAAAATTACCCGATGTTGGCTATATGCGTAATCTCAACACGGAAGGAATTTTAGCCCTTAAACCTACTCGTATTATTGCAACACAAGCAGCTCAACCAACCGTAGTGTTAGAACAAGTAAAAGCCGCTGGTGTTAACGTTGATCACGTTCCATTACAATACACCGTTGAAAGCGTGGTAGAGAAAATTAAAACTGTCGGTAAATTAGTTGGAAAAGAACAACAAGCGGTCACTTTAGCGGATAAATTTGTCAACGAAATCAATGCTATTGATAATTCGCCTAAAGATGTAAAAGTTCTCTTTATTTTAAGTCGTTCAGGCACAAGCCAAATGGTGGCAGGTAGTAATACAGCACCTGATACAGCGATTAAATTAGTTGGCGCAAAAAATGCAATGAGTAGCTCAGTTCGCTATGTCCCTATCTCACAAGAAGGCATAATCGCTGCCAACCCAGATTTAATTGTCATTAGCTCTCTAAGTATTAAAGATTTAGGCTCTATTGATAAATTATGGGAACTCCCCGGCATTGCGTATACAAATGCTGGGAAGAAAAAACAAGCTGTCGTCGTTGATGATATTGCATTTTTAGCTTTCGGATTAACAATCCCTGCTGAATTACAAAAAATGCGTCAAGCCGTTGAAAAAGCGAGCCAACTATAATGAAATCACGCTGGCTCATCGGGCTTTTACTGCTGTTAATCATTACGATGTTAATTGCCTCAAATATTGGGGCGTTATCTTTAACTTGGCAAGATCTATGGCAAACATCTATTGATAATAATCAATGGCAAATTTGGCTCAATATACGCTTACCACGAATTTTACTCGCTGTTATCGTTGGCTTAGCATTAGCGATGTCTGGCACATTATTCCAGGGTCTATTTCACAATCCAATGGCTGATCCCGCATTAATTGGGGTCAATAGTGGTGCTGCACTCGCTGTTGGTATTTCAATAATATTGCCAAATATTCTTCCTGTGGAATTTGCACTTTACAGTACAATGATTGCGGCTTTTATTGGTAGCGTTATCGTTTCTAGCTTAATTTATTTTTTAAGCTACCGCTCCCAAGCTTCGGTCAATAAACTATTACTTGCAGGAATTGCGGTGAATGCAATCTGCTTTTCTGCAGTAGGTATTCTCACCTATATTAGTAGCGATCAACAGCTCCGCCAATTTAGTCTTTGGTCTATGGGGAGCTTAGGGCAAGCACAATGGCAAGCTGTATTGATTGCCAGTGTCGTTATTCTCTTCACTGCAGGCTATTCATTGACTTTAGTGAACAAACTTAATCTACTGCAACTTGGTGATGAAGAAGCACATTATCTCGGTGTCAATGTCATTCGATTAAAAAAACAACTTATTCTACTCGGTGCATTATTGGTAGGTTCAGCAGTAGCAGTCAGTGGTGCTATCGGATTTATTGGGCTCGTCATTCCCCATTTAGTTCGCTTTAAATTTGGAGCAGATCATCGCTGGGTTTTACCTGCTTCAGCACTTTGTGGTGCAATTTTGCTTTTAGTCGCAGATACTATTGCGAGAACAGCAGTATCTCCAGCTGAACTCCCTGTTGGTATGATTACTAGTTTTATTGGTGCACCTTACTTTTTATGGCTTGTCATTCGCTATCGTGATGGTGAGAAATAACTACAAATGGATAACATAATGGAACAAACAATTCCTCTATTACACTCACATCAATTACATTTTCAACGGCAAGGTAAAACGTTGCTTAATGATATCAGCCTAACGTTACCTCAAGGTAAAATTACTATGCTGATTGGCCCAAATGGAGCGGGAAAATCCACATTATTACGCATTCTATCGGGCTATTTAAAACAAACAGGCGGAGAATGCCATTTTCATGGTAAACCTATTACACACTATGAAGCCAAAGAGCTTGCTAAACAACGGGCTGTAATGCGACAACATAGCCAGCTCAATTTCCCTTTTTCAGTAGAAGAAGTCATTAGAATGGGGGGATATCATCGCCGTTCTCAAGAAATTGAGAAATACTTACCTGAAGTAATCGCTCTCACTGACTGTGAACCATTAAAAGATAAAACTTATCGCCAGCTCTCGGGCGGCGAACAACAAAGAGTTCAGCTAGCTCGTTCTCTGCTCCAACTATGGGGGGAAGATATGAATGGTAAATTACTCTTTTTAGATGAACCAACTTCTGCCTTTGACTTACGCCACCAACAACAGTGTCTACGCTTAATTCATCAACTTTGCGAACAACGTGGACTTACTGTTTGCTGTGTTCTACACGATCTTAATTTAGCCTCGCTTTATGGCGATCACATTGTGCTGTTAGCAGATCAGCAACTGCAAGCTCAAGGACGTGCAAAAGACATTTTAACTAAAGAAATAATTTGTCGTTGGTATAACGCTGATATTGAAATTCAATCGCACGCCCTAACACAAACACCACAAATTATTTTTAAACGGTAATCTCCACGCATTTAGTGTATAAACTTACAATTTTTATCCCCTTTATATGAAATATTTCTTCTAAAATGGAGCAAAAGATAAACCGTTAATAATTCATAAAGGGAAAATTTAAAATATAGTGCTATCTTTATCGTGTTTTAAATTTACTTATTGCAAAACTCGTAAGAAAAAAGACCGCTTGTAAAAGCACAATACAAGGTCCTGTTGCCACATTAAAGTGAAAACTAAATAATACCCCCAAAATAGCACTACTCACCGAAGTTATAATGGCAATAAGCAACATTCTGTCAAAACGTTTTGCTAACATATAGCCTGTAATACCAGGACTAATCAACATTGCTACAACTAAAATTACACCAACAACCTGCATCGCACTAATAATGACTAATGCCAAAATGACCAACAAACCATAATGTAATAATTTTATATTTAACCCAACGGTACGTGTATGGATTGGATCAAAACAATAGAGTAAAAAATCTTTTCGCTTTAATAAAATTAGCCCAAAAGCAAATAATGAGATCCACAATGTTTGATAAAATTCTTGCTGTGTAATACCTAAAATATCACCAAAAAGAATATGCATTAAATGCTGATCCGTTTCAACTTTAGTAAAAAGGACCAAACCGAACGCAAACATTCCTGAAAAAACGATCCCCATTACTGTATCTTCTTTAATCCGACTATTGTCTTTCAAATACCCAACCGCAATGGTACAGAAAATACCTGAAACAAAAGCACCAATAGCAAGAGGTATAGCTAACAGATGAGCAATGACAATACCAGGTAATACGGCGTGGGAAATTGCATCCCCCATTAAGGACCAACCTTTCAATACTAAATAACAGGATAATGTCGCACAAACAATGGCAACAATCGGAGCAATAATCAATGCTTGTTGCATAAAAGGGTAAATAAATGGTTCAGTAAACCACGCTAATACAGAATCAATCATTCTCTGGCTCCTGCTTACAAGCGGTTTGACTTACAGATAATTTTGCTACTGCCAATTTGCGTGGTATAACACCATATTTTGGTGCAAAGAAAAATGCGAGCAGAAAAATAACTGTTTGCAATGACACGATAAAACCACCCGTAGCTCCATCAGCAAAATAGCTTAGGTATGCCCCTACTGCTCCAGTAATACTGCCTAACGCAATAGAAATTACCAGTAGAACTCCGAAACGATCGGTTAATAAATAAGCGGTTGCTCCAGGTGTTATTACCATGGCTATTACCAAAATTGCACCGACACTCTGTAATGCAGTTACAACACAAGCACTTAATAAAGTAAAAAAGAGAATTTTAAATTTAAGAGGGGAAATACCTACAGATTTTGCCTGAATTTCATCGAAAAAAACTAATAAGAGATCTTTCCAATAAATAAGTAGTAAAAGTAATGAAATACCTAAAATAATGGCGACTTGCACCATATCTTCATCAGCAATACCTAAAATATTACCTAAAATAATGGATTGCACATCAACCGATGTTGGGTTGATGGAAATAATTAGTAACCCCAATGCAAAAAAAGTTGTAAAAATAAAGCCAATTACGGCATCTTCTTTTAATTTCGAGAGTGATTTCACAGCTAAAATTGCAATAGTCGCAAATAACCCTGAAAAAAAAGCCCCTAATGCATAAGGTAACGAAAAGGCATAGGCTAACGCTACACCTGGTACAACAGCATGAGAAAGTGCATCACCGATCAATGACCACCCTTTCAACATTAAATACGCAGAAAGAAAAGCACAAACGGCACCAATCGCACCGCTTGCAACAATGGCTTTAACCATATAATCATATGAGAAGGGTTCAAGCAAAATTTCAAGCATTATGCCCTTGCTCCTTTTTATCAAGTTGATATTGGTGACGTAAAACACCGCCAAAAACACGCTCTAAATTTTCTTGAGTAAAGGTAGTTTCTATTGAGCCAAAAGCCAGTACTGTACGATTGATCATCACAGCTTGATCACAGAAAGTTGGTACAGTCCCTAAATTATGAGTCGAAACTAAAATTAAATGACCTTCATCTCGTAGCTGTTTTAACAAAGCTATAATCGTATTTTCTGTACTAACATCAACCCCAGTAAAAGGTTCATCAAGCAAAATAATTTGGCTTTCTTGTGCTAAAGCACGGGCAAGAAAAACACGTTTTTTCTGCCCGCCAGAAAGTTCACCAATTTGTCGCCCGCTTAAATGAGCAACACCCACACGTTCCATCGCATCTCGTACTTTTTGCTTATCTACGGCAGTTGGAATACGCAAAAAATTCATATAACCATAACGCCCCATCATCACAACATCATAAACAGATACAGGAAACTGCCAGTCTACTTCTTCGCTTTGAGGAACATAAGCAATCAAATTACATTTTAATGCCTTATTTACAGGCATTCCTGCAATTTGAATAGTTCCTTGAGGCTTAATCAGCCCCATAATACTTTTAAATAAAGTCGATTTGCCACTACCATTCACCCCTAATAAGGCACATATAGTGCCTCCTTTCAATGAAAAATTAACATCGTTAAGTGCAATATGCCCATTATTATATCGCACAGACACATTTTTAACTGAGAGGGAACTTGTGTGAGTCTTTATCATTAGTTAAACCTTATTGTTTAAATCCTTTTACAATAGTAGATACAGTCGTATTCAATAAATCAATATAAGTAGGAACAGGGCCATCTTTAGTTGAAAGAGAATCAACATAAAGCACGCCACCATATTGTGCTTTCGTTTCTTTAGCTACTTGTTTTGCAGGCTTATCAGAAATAGTACTTTCGCTAAATACCACTGGGATATTATGTTTACGCACTTGGTTGATTACATTACGAATCTGTTTTGGCGTACCTTGTGAATCTGCATTGATTGGCCATAAATAAAGTTCTTTGAAACCATAATCATTTGCTAAGTAACTAAAAGCACCTTCACTAGTCACTAACCAACGTTGTGCTTCTGGCACATTAGCCAGACGAGCACGAAGTGGTTCATCTAACGCCATAATTTTATCAGCGTATGCCTTTGCATTTGCATTATAACTTTCCGCATTTTCAGGATCATACTGTACCAATGCTTTACGGATATTTTCAATATAAATTAAACCATTTTTAGGCGACATCCACGCATGAGGATTTGGACTACCTTTATAAGGTCCTTCATAAATAGAAATTGGGGTAATGCCTTCGGTTACAACAACGGCTGGTTTATCTTTCACTTGAGTAAAGAAACGCTCAAACCAACGCTCTAAATTCATTCCATTCCACAATACCAAATCTGCCGATTGTGCCTTAACAATATCTTTTGGCGTAGGTTGGTAATCGTGAATTTCTGCGCCAGGCTTAGTAATAGACTCTACAACGGCTTTATCGCCAGCCACATTTTGAGCAATATCTTGAATAACAGTAAACGTAGTAACGACTTTAAATGGCTTTGCCATTACTGGAAAACTTACAGCAACAAGTGTTGTTAATAGCGCGACAACTTTTTTCATATTTAATCTCCTTAAAATTTTTACGGTCTTTCGCACTGGTGATTCTACACAAATCGCCACACTTGTCAAATAATAATAATTCTCAATACCATGTTATTTTTCTTCTTGGCGAAAATGCCGTTGGCTCTTCATCTCTTCACGGCTTTCAACTAAACGGTGATAATTCTCAAAACGAATTGCACTAATTTTTCCACATTCGACCGCTTGTCTTATCGCACAACCAGGATCGTCTTTATGTTTACAATCTCTAAATTTACAAGTTCCTAGCACTTGCTGAAATTCCCGATAACCTTGAGTAATGTCAGAAGGTGCTAAATGCCATAAACCAAATTCACGAATACCTGGGGAGTCAATTAAATTCCCTCCCTGCTTTAAATGATATAAATGAGAGGCTGTTGTTGTATGTTGCCCTAACCCTGAAGTTTCACTCACCGAACCAACTTGTGCGCCCACATCAGGCAATAAGCGATTGATCAAACTTGATTTCCCAACCCCTGATTGCCCAACAAAAATAGACGTTCCACTTGATAAATAACGGTCTAATTCTGCCATATTTTCCCCTGTATCTGCCGATAAACAGAGTGTTTTATAGCCAATTTTTTCATATAACTGTAACTGTTGATCAATCTCTTGTCGTTGAGATTTATCAAGCAAATCAATTTTATTTAGCACAATCAATGCAGGAATATTTGCCATTTCACAAATAACTAAATAACGATCAATAATATTTAACGATAGCTGAGGTAATACCGCCGAAACAATAATAATTTGATCAATATTTGCCGCCATTACCTTAATACCATCATAATAATCAGGACGGCTTAATTCATTTTTACGAGGATATATTGCTTCAATAACTCCACTAATACCTTGTAACTGCTCGCTACCTAACCGCCAAGAAACGTGATCACCGACCACAACATTTTTCAATGTACGGCGTAAATTACAACGAAAAATTTTTCCTTGCTCTGTTTCCACATCGGCATGTTTTGCATGACGAGTGACTACAATGCCTTGCTGAACCTCCCCTAGCATTTCATTTTGCCACTCAAATTCTTTCTTACTAATTTTTTTATGATGATTAGAATGAATTCTACGTTGTTGGTTCTGTGTTAATCGACGTTTACTCAAAAATCAAATTCTCTTACAGTTCAATAATAAATATATTAAATAGTTCTGGTACAAAAAAAGCCCTGAACTGTTGTAATTCAAGGCTTCTTTAATCTCTTTTAGCTTTTAATTTGGTGGAGCTGGGGGGATTTGAACCCCCGTCCGAAATTACTCTACCTTTAGCACTACACGTTTAGTCAGTCTTTAAATTCGTAAATTGACTGCGGACAGACACGCCATCAATAAACTAGCTTTATTCAATTTAGTGTTTCGATCCTAAAGCTGCGGCTTCCACACGATCTCGTTTGGGTTTGACTCCGCTTGATCCCCGTCTTACGAGCGAAAGCTAGGGAGCGAAGGCTATGAGCAGGTTATTAAGCTGCTAAAGCGTATTGTTCGTCGTTTGCGACTATTTTTTTGCGGTTTGTTTACGAGGCCTACCGCACCTCGACGTGCACCTTGGGCTTCGCTAATCCCGTCGAATCCAAAATCAGCCCCAAAAAGTTTGGCTATTCTATCAGAAAGCGGTAAGATTGCTATAATTTTTTGTAAATCTAAGGACATTTATTGAATGAAAGATTCCAAAGAGCTTGAATTATTAGATAATGATGAACTTATTGAATCTGAAATAGAACTGCTTGATGATTCAAGTACCAATGATGAAATTGTTCATAAAGCGTTATCCAATACCATGCTTGTTCCACAAGGTAATCTTGATAGCTATATTCGTATGGCAAACCAATATCCAATACTCACCGCAGCTCAAGAAAAAGAACTTGCTGAGCAGTATTACTATGATGAAGATTTAGAAGCTGCTAAAAAACTAATTTTATCTCATCTACGTTTTGTGGTGCATATTGCTCGAGGTTATATGGGATATGGTTTACCCCTTGCTGATTTAATTCAAGAAGGCAATATTGGCTTGATGAAAGCGGTAAAACGCTTTAATCCCGAGGTAGGCGTACGTCTTGTCTCTTTTGCGGTACATTGGGTTAAAGCAGAAATTCATGAATATGTTTTACGTAACTGGCGTATTGTAAAAGTTGCAACCACAAAAGCACAACGCAAACTCTTTTTTAACCTTCGTAAAAATAAAAAACGGTTAGAATGGTTTAATGAAGCAGAAATTCAACGAGTTGCAGATGAACTTGGCGTTTCAACCACTGATGTGAAGGAGATGGAATCTCGCATGACTGGGCAGGATATGGGATTTGACCTTCCTGTTGGTGATGATAGCGATGAGGCCTATGTCCCATCAATGTACATTGAAGATGAGCAATCTAACTTTGCAGACGATCTGGAAGATGAACAACATAACGGACAGGCCACCGTACAGCTTGCCTATGCTTTAGCAAAATTAGATGAACGTAGCCAAGATATTATCAAAACACGTTGGTTAGACGATAATAAGGCAACGCTTCACGAACTTGCAGCTAAATATAATATCTCTGCAGAACGTGTTCGACAACTTGAAGCACAAGCATTGAAAAAAATTAAAGAAACGATCACGAGTGAAAGCTCATAAATCACAACTTATTTTGCAAGCGGTTAGTTTTGCAATTTTTTTGTAAATTGAACTGAATTGATCGCTTATCATCTAAAATAATTTATTCAATATGACAAGATCCAAAATGCAATTAACGGCACAAAGTTGCGAGCTTTTCGACATTCCTTTTTTTCAATTTAGTCAGCTTAAAAAATACTGCCCAGAAGATATCCCGCTTATTAAAGCCCGTTATAAAGCAGAATGGGAAAATTGGAAAAAAATTCACTTAGCGGTTCATTCACAATTAGGTGCACTATTTGCCAAACCTCATATTGAAAAATGGTGTAACGGCTGGCAAGTCAGAGCTCATTTCTTTGCTTACTACAAGCTCGAACTTAATCAATACTCCGCTGTTATCTTATCAGTTATATTAAATCGCCGCCGATTATCTGTCAGACTTGATTGGCATAGTTACCGAGCCAATCGCTCGCTAGTCTCGTTACATCAATATAATCAGTGGTTGGATAAACTCAATCGACAAAAATATGCTAATTTTGATATTTGGCGGAATGATGAAAGTGAATACGCTAATTTCCGCACATTAAAAGAATTATCACCGACTGATCTTATACTTAACAATCAACAAGATTTTTATTGTATTGGTAAAAACATTGAAAAAAAAGACCTCTCACAAATTGATCCTGTTGAGTTTATCTATCAAACCATTTTTGAGTTATTACCGCTTTATAATCAATGTCATAAATAAAAACGATAACCTATTTACCGTTTTTATCTATCAACATTTCTATTCAAATTAGTGTTTATTCATTATTTTATAATCTAATGAGAATTTACCCGCTCCAGTAAATACAAACATTAAAAATAAGACTGAATATAATACTGCCAATTCACCTTGATTTAACATTGGGAATAAAAATGTTTCTGCTGTTGCATGAATAAAGAAATAAGCATAAGCCATTTGTCCTGATAATACTAACGCACTCAAACGTGTTGCAAGACCTAATATCAGCAATATGCCCCCTGAGATTTCAATAATTGCCGCAAGACCAAATAGAGAAAATAGTGGCACACTACCATTTCCCTCTGTCATTGAAAGTGGAAATTCAAAAAATTTAGCGGTTCCATGAAGTAAAAACAGATAACCAGCAATTACACGAACAAGTAATAAAGCAATTGGATTTAATTTTTCTAACATTTGAGTCATATTCTTTCCTTAAACTAAACGTACCTATTGAATCTCTAGGTAACTTGTAAAAGGTGATTATAAATAAATTAAACAGATTGATAATTACCTCTTTACTTAATACACTGTTTAATCATTTTTAAGAATGAGAATTCATACAATGTTTCACGATTACAAATCAATTAGCACCTTTGCAACGGTTGTTGAACAAGGATCAATGCAAGCAGCGGCAGAAAAACTCAATATTACACCTTCTGCGATCACACAAGCTATTCAAAAGTTGGAGCTACAGCTCGGGATGAAACTACTCAACCGTACTACTCGACGGTTATCTTTAACAGAAGCGGGAGAACTGTTTTATCAGCATGCTTCACAAATGCAATATCACGCAGAAAATGCAATCCATAGTGTAGAGCAACTCCATTCTTCACCTATTGGTGAACTCACTATCGCTTGCGTAACAGGGCTAACCGATAGCTTATTTGTAAATATGTTTAAATCGGTCTTAAACCAACATGCTGAATTTCGCTTAAAACTGTTATTTGATGATCAGTTACTTGATCTTCAAGAAAACCGAGTCGATCTTGCATTAAGAGCGGGAAAAGGCACACTCTCTGATAATATGATAGCTCGACATATTTATGATTTCACTTGGTCAATCGTGGCACATAGTACTTATATTGAAGAGAAAATTAAAGATTATGGTGAGCCACAAGCGATTGAAAATTTAGTTGAATGGGATTGGATCGGATTTTCTAATGCTAATTTTACAAAACTCACCTTACAAAATCAGCAGCAATCTCATCAAGAACAAATAGAAATAATGCCCAATTATCGCATTCAATGCAATTCACTCTACGCAAGTCGCAGCTTAACGTTGAGTGGCTTGGGCATTTCAATTCAACCAACTAATGACGTACAACCAATGCTAGCAAGCGGTGAGTTAATTCAACTTTTTCCAGAATGGCAATTACCTACAGTTCCCCTATATTTAGTTAAACTTCAACGCATACAATCTGAAAAAGTTCGCCTAGCTAGTGAGCTTATTATTCAATATTTTGAACAACTTGCATTAACGCAATAACCTTTGGCTATTTAACACCACAGTAATAGAAGACAATGCCATTGCGGCGGCTGAAACCATTGGGTTTAATAACCAACCAGTGTAAGGATATAATATACCTGCCGCAATTGGGATACTCACCACATTATAAATAAATGCTCCCATTAAACTTTGCTTCATATTGCGTTGAACTTGCTTAGAAAACTGTAAAATCGCAGCTAACGGCATTAATCCTTTATGCATTAAAGATAAATCTGCCGTCTCTACAGCAATATCACTGCCATTAAACATAGCAACCCCAACTTCAGCCTGTGCCAATGCAGGTGAATCATTAATACCATCACCAACCATTGCCACTTTATGACCTGAATCTTGTAATTTTACAATTTGTATCGCTTTTTCTTCAGGTAAAACATTAGCAATAACACTATCTAGCCCCAGCTGACGCGCATAATAATCTGCAGTTTCCTGACGATCCCCCGTTAGCATTACGCATTTATAACCTTGCTGTTGAAACTGCTTAATTAATGGGAGAGTTTCTTCACGTAATTGATCCTGTAAGGTGATCATTCCCACGGTCTGATCATCTACAGAGACAAAGACTCGTGTTCCCATATCATCTGCTAGATCTATTTGCACACCTCCTAGATCAGCAAATTGTGCATTACCAACTCGCACCTCTTTGCCTTGCCACTCGCCCGCTATGCCAAGTCCTCTCATCACTTGAATATGTGAAAACTCACAAGCGGTCAGATCTGCACAATAATTTACAATTGCTTGTGAAATCGGATGAGAAGCTTGTAATTCAAGCCCTTTGACTAAACGTAGCATCACATTTTGTTCAAATTCTCCAAAAGTTTTCACGTCAGTAACTTGCATAATACCCGTTGTTAACGTACCAGTCTTATCAAACACTAATGTGTCAATTTCACTGCTCGCCTGCAGTGCATCAATATTACGCACTAATACGCCAAATTCTGCTGACCGTGCGACACCAGCAATTGTAGAAAGAGGAATCGCCAATCCTAATGCGCAAGGGCAAGAAATGATCACAACCGAAGTAAAAACAGAAAG
Source organism: Vespertiliibacter pulmonis (assembly GCF_013377275.1). NCBI lineage: Bacteria > Pseudomonadati > Pseudomonadota > Gammaproteobacteria > Pasteurellales > Pasteurellaceae > Vespertiliibacter > Vespertiliibacter pulmonis. Next base: position 1,281,736 of record NZ_CP016615.1, on the reverse strand, counting down.
TGCAAAATCAAGATCTTTACCCAAAGCAAGCCATATCAAGCTACTGACTAAAGCAATACTCACCACAACAGGTACAAAAATAGAAGAAATTTTATCGACTGTTTTTGCCAAAGGAGGCTTACTTGATTGCGCGTGACGTACTGCATTAACAATACGAGCTAATGCCGTTTGTGAGCCAACTTGTTCAGCTCGATAAATTCCCGAGCCATCTTGAATGAACGTTCCTGCTTTAACTTGATCTCCTGCTTGTTTTTGTACCGGTAACGCTTCCCCTGTCAGCATTGATTCATCAACCCAAAGTATACCGCTTTCAAGCACACCATCTACGACTAAACGATCTCCTGTTAATGCCTGTATACGCATATGTTGTTTAATTGCTTTAACAGGAATCGTTTTTGTCACATCACCTTCAAAAATTACCGCTTGCTGCGGTGCAATAGCAAGTAATTTTTCTAATGCTGACGACGAACGTTGTTTTGCCTTTAACTCTAAGTATTTACCTAAATTGATAAAGCCAATAATCATCACACTGGCTTCATAATATAACTCTGCACCTAGCTGATTACTAATCGTGAGGTAAAAAGAGTAAAGCCAAGCCACACCGGTACTTAGTGCAACAAGACTATCCATGTTAGTAGAATAATTTTTTAAACTTGTCCACGCACCTTGGAAAAAGTGTCGTCCACTAAACCACATTGTTGAAAGCGTGATCCCTGCCCAAGCCAACCACTGCCACTGATTCGTTTCTGAGAGCCTCATTCCCCAAAAGAATCCATACAACATCAATGACAAGCCTACAACAAGTGCTGAAATAAACGCCCATTTTTTATACTTTAATGCTTTTTGCATTTGATATTGCTGTTTTTCTCGGCGAGTTTGCTCACTTTCGAGCAACTCCGCTCCGAAACCTAATTTCGAGATAGTTTGAATCACCTCATCTGGCACAATATTACCCTGAACAAAAGCTGTTTGATCGGCAAGATTAACTGAAATAAGTTCGACATTCGGTAATTTTCCGACCATTTTTTCAACACGATGTACACAAGCGGCACAATGTAAGCCGCTTAATAAAAACTGATATTCTTGAGACATTTTACCCTCTACACATTTCAAGGATTACTTAATCGCCGCATCAAAACCCAAGCCTTCAATCGTTTCAATTAATGTATTCGGTAGTTCAGTCCCCTCAACTACGGCAATTTGAGTAGCTAAATCAAGCTGAACACTTGAAACATTTGGTAAATTATTTAAAGCATTTTCAACGCTTTTTACACAATGTCCACAATGTAGGCCCGCAAGTTGTAATGTAATTTTCATAGTAACTCCTATATCAAAAATGAAATCTATGCTATGTTAAACCTTTACCCTAGGTTAAGGTCAAGCAATGAATATTAGCCAAATTGCCAAACTCAGCGGACTTTCTGCTAAACAGATCCGTGATTATGAAAAAATGGGGCTACTCACCCCACCAATACGAAATGCTGCGGGCTATCGTCAATATGCTCTACAGGATCTTGAACGTTTACATTTTATTAGTAATGCACGCAAAGTAAATTTCTCACTCAAACAAATTGCTGAATTACTCAAACTCAATGATAACGCACAACGATCTAGCCGAGAAGTCAAGCAGATAACCGAACAACATCTACAAACACTCAAACAAAAAATTGCTGATTTAGAAAAAATGGTGCAATTATTACAGCAATGGAACCGTGATTGTTGTGGCGATGACAACCCTAACTGCCCAATCCTAAATGGGTTAGTTCAAAAAGGACAAGCGGTGCTTTCCTGATAATTTTTTGCATAGAATAATATATCAATTTGATTAGGCTTAAATATTTTCTAGCAGAATTTAGGTTGAGCTGTTTAGGTAAATTGAGTAAAATCTTTCCCTGTATTTATTTCCACCTCATCTAAATAACGAGCAAAACAATGTCAGATAAACGCTACGGAGCAGACGAAATTACCGTTCTAAAAGACTTAGAACCCGTACAATTACGTCCAGGAATGTACACCGATACCACTCGTCCAAACCATCTAGGACAAGAAGTCATTGATAATAGTGTCGATGAAGCATTATCAGGCTTCGCCAGTCAAATTGATATTATTTTACACTCAGATAACTCACTAGAAGTGATTGATAATGGACGTGGAATGCCCGTTGATATTCACTCCACTGAGAATATTTCAGGTGTCGAACTGATCTTAACTAAACTGCACGCAGGGGGGAAATTTTCAAATAAAAATTATACTTTTTCGGGCGGATTACATGGGGTGGGAATTTCTGTTGTAAATGCGCTCTCGAAACGGGTTAATATCAAAATTAAACGAGGCGGCGAAATTTATACTATCGCCTTTGAAAACGGAGCTAAAGTCGAAGAATTAAAGGTAATTGGTAGCTGCCCTAAACGTCAAACAGGCACAAGCGTACATTTTTTTCCTAATGAACAATATTTTGACTCTCCTAAATTTTCTGTTAGTCGTTTACGTCATTTATTGCGTGCTAAAGCGGTACTTTGTCCAAAATTAACGATAAATTTCACCGATCATATCAATCACCAACAAGAAACTTGGTATTATGAAGATGGACTGGCAGATTATTTAGCCGAGGCTCTACAAGGTAGAGAAACACTACCAGATCCTGCTTTTATCGGTGAAGTAACTAATGAAACTGAAGCAGTAGCTTGGGCATTAACTTGGCTACCTGACGGAGAATTATTAACAGAGAGTTATGTTAATTTAATTCCAACTGCACTAGGGGGAACGCATGTTAATGGTCTGCGCCAAGGCTTATTTAAAGCAATGGATCAATTCTGCGAACAGCATAAATTATTACCAAGGGGTATAAAACTTACTGCCGATGATGTATGGCACAGATGTGCCTACGTACTCTCCCTAAAAATGCAAGAGCCACAATTTGCCGGGCAAACTAAAGAACGTTTATCTTCTCGTCAAGCCTCAAGCTATATTGAAAATACAATCAAAGACCACTTTAATTTATGGCTTAATGAAAATATTCAAGTAGGTAAACAATTAGCTGAAATGGCAATAAACTCTGCTCAAAAGCGGTTACAAATAGAAAAAAAAGTTATTCGTAAAAAATTAGTTAGCGGTCCTGCATTACCAGGAAAATTAGCAGATTGTATTTCGCAAAATCTAAAACATACAGAGCTATTTCTCGTAGAAGGTGACTCAGCAGGAGGATCTGCTAAGCAAGCTAGAGATAAAGAGTTTCAGGCAATACTTCCTTTAAGAGGAAAAATTCTGAATACTTGGGAAGTTTCATCAAACCAAGTTTTAGCCTCAACGGAAGTTCACGATATAGCCGTTGCAATGGGAATTGATCCAAATAATGATGATCTAAGCCAACTGCGTTATGGAAAAATTTGTATTCTTGCCGATGCAGACTCTGATGGACTTCATATTGCAACTTTACTATGTGCATTATTTTTACGCCACTTTCCAAGTTTAGTACGTAATGGGCATGTTTATGTTGCAATGCCACCTCTTTTTCGGATTGATATTGGTAAAAATGAAGTCTATTACGCCTTAGATGAAGCAGAAAAAGAAGCAATTTTAGCTCGTTTTACTCATAAAAAAGGGACACCAAATGTACAACGCTTTAAAGGTTTAGGAGAGATGAATCCAAATCAGCTAAGAGAAACGACAATGGATCCTAATACTCGCCGTTTAGTTCAACTGACCTATGATGATGAAACAACATTATATGAGCAAATTGAGAATAGTATTAACACATTTGAATTAATGGATATGCTACTCGCTAAAAAGCGATCAGAAGATAGGAAAAAATGGTTGCAAGACCACGGAGATGAGGCAGATATAACTGTATAGCTTATTAAAAAAGGACGTAAACTAATTTACGTCCTTTTTATATTGATAGTTAGATAATTAAATTATTGTTGGCACACACCACAAGTTGCTGCTGCAGTGAACATCCATACTAATTTTTCTTGCTCTTTAATATAATCACTCATTTGTGATGCAGTACCTTCATCTTCTGCACTACCAGCTAAAGCTAAAATTTCACGTTGTTGTTTTAATAATACTTTAAAACCATCAACCGTTCCATTTAAACAGCTTTGTGCTGAGCTAACACCAATATCTTCTTTAATTAAAGAATCTTCTAAATATTGGCTAAAACCATTTGCAGGAACATGTCCTAAAGTTAGAATACGCTCTGCAATTTCATCTACTTTTACAATTAAATCGTCATAAGTTTCTTCAAATTTAGCATGCAATTCAAAAAAGCTTACACCACGAATATTCCAATGATAACCACGCACGTTAGTATAAAAAACTTGGTAGCTTGCTAATAATTTATTAAGTTCTTTTGCTAATTGCTCTGATGATACTGAATTTAAACCAATTGAGTTAGTCATCTTAATTTTCTCCTATATAAAGATTAACTTAATTTTTTCTCAGTATAGGGAAAAATCTACCATCTGTAAAATGGATAAAATTTATTCTTTTGATAGGTGCAGACTATTAAATAAATAATATTGATTTGCATTAACTATCAAATGAGAGTTATTCTCTTTTGTATAATAAAAAAGAAAGGACACACCTCCTCTCTTTTTATCTTATTATTGAATAACTTAATCATCTTTATGGATAATTTTTTGAATCTCTAGCATTGTTTCTTGATCGTTTTCTAACGCTAATTTCAACATTTCATTATTATTAAATCGACCAATAGCAGGGTCATAAACTTCCGCCATCAATTTAACACTATGGCGATCCCGATAAAAATAGACCTCACCAATCTCATCAACTGTTTCTTTATCCATTCCCATTTCAAGTAATACTTTTTTGCCTGTACGCAATGCCGAATCAAAAGTTTCACGTACCTGAATATCCGCCCCAGCTTTGAATAAATCAAATACATGTAAACGGTCATAAGCCCGAGAAATAATTTTAATAGTTGGGTTCATTTTTCTAGCTGTTTCTACAATATGTGTTGCTTGTGCTTTATCATCGATCGCTACAACTAATAATTCTGCTGTTTCAATACCTGCCGCGTGCAATAATTCTGGGCGACTCGCATCACCATAATAACTCTTAATGCCTCGTTTTTTCATTCCTGCAATTAATGTCGCATCTTTATCAATTACGGTTGGGTGATAGCCCGTCATCATTAAAAGATGATTTACAATTTGCCCATAGCGTCCAAGTCCAATAATAATTGTTGGATGCTGTGTATCAATATGATCAGCTTCTGGCTCCATTTCAGCAGGATCTAAACGTGGTACAATTACACGTTTATATAAAATAATTAGCAATGGGGTTAAAACCATAGAAAGCACTACAATGGCTGTCATATTCGCTTGAATCTGCTTATCAATAACATTTTGAGCCGCTGCTGCTGCATATAATACGAAAGCAAACTCTCCACCTTGTGCCATTAAAATTGCACGATCTAGCGCTTTCGCATTGCTTTTTTTAGTTATACGGGCAATAAGATAGATACATAGCCCCTTAACAAACATAAAGGCAATTACGCCCGAAACAATCAGCCCTAAATTTTCAAAAACCACAGAAAGGTTTAGCGACATTCCCACGCCAACAAAGAATAATCCAAGTAATAACCCACGGAATGGTTCAATATCTGCTTCTAATTGATGACGGAAACTTGATTCGGATAATAATACACCCGCAACAAATGCCCCCATTGCCATCGATAGTCCACCCATTTCCATAAGTAATGCCGAGCCTAATACCACTAACAAAGCAGCAGCAGTCATAACTTCTCGAGTTTTAGTTTTTGCTAAAATTTTAAATAATGGGTTTAATAACCAAATCCCTGCAACAACCAATGCTGCAATAGAAACACCTGCAATACCAATACTTTTCCACAATGAACCATCGCCAGAGTAATTAGGAGAAAGAAACGTAACAAAGGCTAATAATGGTACGATTAAAAGATCTTCAAACAACAAAATAGAAACTATTTTCTGACCACTTGGAGATGCAATATCACCACGTTCACTAAGTTCTCTCATTACAATAGCTGTTGAAGTTAATACAAATCCAGCAGCTGATACGAAAGAAATCTCTAAAGAAAACCCATAAAGAAGTGCTACTGCCGTTAAACCAATAATTGCCGTAAATATTTGTAATGAACCTAAGCCAAAAATATAATTTCGTAATCCCCAAATATGCGAGGGCTTCATTTCCAAACCAATAATAAATAAGAACATCACCACACCGAGTTCAGCAAGGTGTATGATACTTTCAGCATCATCAAAAAAACCAAACCCAAATGGACCAATCGCTAATCCTGCTGCAAGATAGCCCAAAATTGAGCCTAAACCTAACTTCTTAAATAATGGCACAGCAATCACTGCCGCCCCAAGCAGGGTTACGACACTCACTAGCTGATGTGCACCTTCGGCTGCCATACATACTCTCCTAAAATATAAAATAATTAAAAATGGTCTAAACCATATTGATACAAGGCATTCTTCTTATACCCAAACATTTCAGCAACAATTCCAGCTGCTTTCTTTAACGGAAGATCATTGACTAATAATTGCAATAATTTAACCGCTTGTGCGGAGATCTCATTTTCTAGCTGAATAGGCTTTCCTTCAATAATCAGTACAATTTCACCTTTAATTCGATGGCTATCTTGCTTCACCCACTCTAACAATTCTGCAATATTCGCTCCAACAATCGTTTCCCACGTTTTCGTTAATTCACGAGCCATTACAACATAACGATCTGCTCCAAATACGGACTGAATATCTGCTAATGTATCCAAAATACGGTGCGTAGATTCATAAAAGATTAAAGTTCGGGGTTCATCAACCAGCTCGGCTAATTTATCGCACCGACCTTTACTTTTTGCTGGCAAAAAACCTTCAAAACAAAAACGATTCGAAGCAATACCTGAACTACATAACGCGGTAATTGCTGCGCAAGCCCCAGGTATAGGAACTATTTGAATACCTGCTTGACGGCAATCACGCACTAGATGAAACCCCGGATCACTTATCAATGGCGTTCCTGCATCAGAGATCAAGGCAATATGCTGCCCATGCAATAACTTCTCAACTAAAATATTCGCTTTTTGCTGTTCATTATGATCATGTAATGCAAAAAATGGTTTTTTAATGCCATAATGGCTTAACAAAATTCCACTATGGCGCGTATCTTCCGCAGCAATTAAATCAACCATTTCAAAGGTATTCAAGGCACGTTGTGTAATATCTTGTAAATTACCAATGGGAGTCGCTACAATATATAAAATACCTGTTTGATTGCCTTGAGATCCGTTTTTCATTTGATTTTCGCTTATTTGATAAGTAAGATTTACAATTATTTGGTGGCTTATTCAAAGCCTCATATCAAATTACTCACTGTTGGAGCAATAAAATGTCGTCTATTCTAGTACAAACCCAAACCTTTCGCAAAAAAATGCAAAAAGCCTTTATACCAAGTACCTTAGCCCTATTTTTATCTGCTTGTACAGGCTCAAATTTTTTTAAAAATGATGTTACCGAATCCCTAAAAAATGAGGCATATTCAAGCTCTGAATTCTATATTAACAAAGCAGAGCAAACGAACAAAGAAACACAACAAAGCTACCGCTTGTTAGCCATTCGCAAACTAATTGATGAAAATAAAATTGTTGAGGCTGAAAATACAATAGCTCAGCTCAATTTAACAGAACTTAATGATCCACAAAAAATTGAGTATCAACTCCTTTCTGCACAACTGTTTGCAATGCAAAATAATAACTCACAAGCGGTCAGTTTATTACGACAATTAACTAATCAGCCATTAAGTCATTCACAACTATTACGAGTTTATCGTACCCAAGTGCAACTCGCAGAAAATCAGAAAGATACAATAGCCATTGTGCGTGCTCGTTCTCAAATGGATAGCTATTTAAGTGATAACCGTAGCCGTCAGGAGAATAACGATAAAATTTGGGAAATTTTACGTAATGCTAACCGTGGAATGTTAGAAAAAGCTAACGCTAATGCAGGTGAAATTGGCTTAGATGGCTGGCTAGCTTTAGCTGTGACTTATAACCAAAATATAAATAATCCAACAGAATTACCTAGAGCAATTGAAAACTGGAAACAGCGGTATCCTAACCACAGTGCAGCACAAATTATGCCAACAGAATTGCATAATCTTACCAATTTCCAACAAACTCAACTTAACACCGTTGCCTTGCTACTGCCTCTAAGTGGTGAAGCGAAAATTCTTGGCGATATTATCAAAAAGGGATTTGATGATGCTAAAGGTGATGATACAACAGCCGTGCAAGTATATGACACTGACAGTACAGGTATTGCTGAACTAGTCGGTCAAGCAAAACAGCAAGGGGCTCAAACCATTATCGGCCCATTGCTCAAAACTCGTGTGGCAGAGATGATAAAAAATCCTGGTATTCGAGATCTCAATGTCCTTACACTAAATGCTACACCAAACGCAAAAGCAATAAGTAAGGTTTGCTACTATGGCTTATCACCTGAAGCAGAGGCTCGTTCAGCTGCCGAAAAACTTCACCGAGACGGTATTACTTCTGCGGTAGTCATTGCTCCGCAAGATGATTTTGGTCAGCGTTCATCTGATGCTTTCGCACAACGTTGGCGTCAGCTTACTAACCTTGATACCGATATTCGCTACTATCATCAACCTGCTGATAGTATTGAATCTCTTAAAAATACAGGAATTCCTGCAAATAGTGGAATTTATCTATTAGGCACGGCAGAACAACTTTCTGAAATGAAACAAAATTTAGATAACTCACCGCTTGCAGGTAAATTTCCACTTTACACATCTTCACGCAGTAATTCGCCAAATAATGGTCCTGATTTCCGCTTAACGATGGAAGGTGTCAAATTTAGTGAAATTCCACTGCTTTCTGATCCAAATTCAGACCTTTATAAAAAAGCAGAAAATTTAGCTGAAAGTGATTTTTCAATGATGCGTTTATATGCAATGGGATCTGACTCTTGGTCCATTGCCAATAAATTTAATGAAATCCGCCAAATTCCAGGCTATAAAGTATCGGGTTTAACGGGAATTCTTAAAGCAGGAACACATTGCAACATTGAACGTGATATGACTTGGTTACAATATCAAAATGGTTCTATCGTTCCTGCAAACTAACCAACGAGCCAAAGGGGCGATATTTGAGCACAAAGCACGATATTTTTTGGAAAAACAAGGGCTCAAATTCTTAGCACAAAATCAAGCCTTTAAATGTGGCGAACTCGATTTAATTATGCAAGAGTGTAAAACACTTGTATTTATTGAAGTTCGTCACCGTAAAAATGCACAATACGGCACAGCCCTTGAGAGCATCAATCGAGTTAAACAACAAAAATGGCTCAATGCGGCGAATGCGTGGCTCACTCGCCAAAATCAAAGTCTTGATACCGCTGACTGTCGTTTTGATGTTGTTGTGTTTGAAGGTAATTCACCTCCTTTATGGATTAAAAATTTTTTAGGTTAATATGTTACAAAAAATTCAAGATCGTTTTTCAGAAAGTATTCAGATCCAAATTGCAGCTGCTGATCTTCTACCTTCTATATTACAAAATATTGCCAATAAAATGGTGGAATGCTTACTCAATGGCAATAAAATTATCGTATGTGGACACGGGCGTTCTTACGGGAATGCGCAGTTACTCGTTAGTAATTTACTACACCGATACGATCTTGCTCGCCCAAGTTTAGCTGCTCATCTGTTACATTTTGAAGGTATGTTTGCAAGCTATTTAGAGCAAGAAATGAACCTAAGTGAGCTGTACCGCAAACAACTCCAAATCATTGCAAATCCCCAAGATATTCTTATTGCCTTTTTACCTACAGGGAATGAAACTGCAGTGTTAAATGCGGTTCACGCTGCTAATACTCAAGATTTAACTATTATTGCTTTAGCCAGTAATCTAAACGATCATATTCACGGTTTACTGAGCGATCGGGATTACGAAATTTCTATTCCATCAAATAACGAAATGCGAATTATTGAAGGACACCAATTCTGTGTTAATCTACTCTGCGAATTGATCGATAATCTGCTGTTTAATCCAACAACCTTATGAACTATTGGTATAAACCATACAGGAGCTGCTATGCAAAATCTGATTAAAAAATTTACACTACTAAGCCTTTTTTCATTCATATTATTTAGTTTACAAGGTTGTATCACAACGGCAGTTGTTGGCACGGCCGCTGTTGCAACTAAAGTGGCAACAGATCCTCGCACCGCTGGTCGTCAATTAGATGATGAAACCCTAGAAGAAAAAGTTGCCTACCATCTAAATAAAGATGCCCAATTACAAGAAGAAGCACGTATCAATGTGATCGCTTATAGCGGCCAAGTTTTATTAGTAGGACAAGTTCCAAATGAAGCTGCCAAAGGAACTGCTCAAAGTATTGCGGCTGGCGTTGAGGGAGTAAAAAATATTTATAACGAAATCCGTATTGGCGAGAAAATTGGTGTCGCCCAAGTTGGTAAAGATAGTTGGATTACTACCAAAATTAAATCTCAACTCCTTATCAATGCCGAAGTTAAAACGACTGATGTCAAAGTTATTACTGAAAATGGGGAGGCTTTCTTAATGGGAAATTTATCTGATAGCCAAGCCAACGCTGCTGCCAACGTAGCTAGTAAAGTAAATGGCGTAAATAAAGTTATTAAAGTTATTCATTACATTCAATAATTATAACTAAACTCACCGCTTGTTGTTTATATAAAGCTCAATAAGCGGTCATTTCTTCTTTATTTTTGCAAATATCTGATTGAATTTGTCATACGTATTCTGCCAATTTTAGAACTTTGTCAAATTGATTAAAGTCGATTGACTTTAATTCTTCCTTCATAGATCATTTGCCTCCCCTTTTATTGAGAAAAACCAAATGCGTCATATAAAAAACTTGGTTGAAGTAAAAAATCTTACCTTTAAACGAGGTGAACGCGTTATTTATGATAATCTAAATTTGCAAGTGCAAGAAGGGAAAATTACAGCGATTATGGGTCCATCAGGGATTGGTAAAACAACCCTATTACGCCTAATCGGTGGACAAATTCTCCCAAATTCAGGCGAAATTTTATTTGATAATCAAAACGTTTGCACTGCATCAAATAAAACGCTATACCAAATTCGACAACGAATGGGAATGCTATTTCAGTCAGGTGCATTGTTTACCGACATATCCACTTTCGATAACGTTGCTTTTCCTATTAGAGAGCATACTCGTTTACCTGAAGAGCTTATTCGTAAATTAGTGTTAATGAAGCTTGAAGCCGTTGGATTACGGGGAGCAGCTCATTTGATGCCATCAGAACTTTCTGGTGGTATGGCTCGCCGTGCCGCTCTTGCTCGAGCAATCGCACTCGATCCTGATCTCATTATGTATGATGAGCCCTTTACAGGACAAGACCCAATCAGTATGGGCGTTATTGTTTCTCTAATTAAAAAACTTAATGAAGCGCTCAATCTAACTTCTATTGTTGTTTCACACGATGTAAATGAAGTACTAAGTATTGCTGATTATGCCTATATTGTGGCAGATAAACGCATTATCGCTAAAGGTACGCCAACAGAATTGCTTGCCAGTCAAGATCCTCAAGTTATTCAATTTTTATCTGGTAAGGCTGATGGCCCAGTGCGTTTTCACTATCCTGCACAAGATTATACTAAGGAGCTATTTCAGTGATGAATTTTATCTCATCTATCGGGGCTTCAACGATCCAATTTATTCAAACATTTGGACGAGCAACATTTATGTTATGGGGGGCTTTAGTCGATAAACCCGAATTTCGTAAACACACGCCTCTTTTAATTAAACAGCTTTATGTGCTAGGTGTACAATCCCTACTTATTATTATGCTATCTGGGCTATTTATCGGAATGGTATTAGGCTTACAAGGCTATGTAGTATTAGTCGATTTTTCCGCAGAAACCAGTTTAGGACAACTTGTATCCCTATCATTATTGCGGGAACTAGGTCCTGTGGTCACAGCCCTTCTTTTTGCTGGACGAGCAGGATCAGCACTAACTGCTGAAATCGGATTAATGAAAGCAACCGAACAGCTATCAAGTCTTGAAATGATGGCAATCGATCCATTAAGAAGAGTTATTGCTCCCCGTTTTTGGGCTGGTGTTATTGCCATGCCTATTTTAGCGGTTATTTTCACTGCCATTGGTATTTGGGGAGGCTCACTAGTCGGTGTAGATTGGAAAGGTGTAGATTCAGGGAGCTTTTGGTCTGTCATGCAAAATACCGTAACAATTAGCGATTTAGCCAATGGCTTTATTAAAAGTTTAGTCTTTGCCTTAGCAGTTGTTTGGATATCCCTATTTAATGGCTATGATGCAATACCAACTTCTGAAGGAATTAGCCAAGCTACAACGCGCACTGTTGTACATGCCTCACTAGTTGTACTTGGTCTAGATTTTATTTTAACCGCTATAATGTTTGGTGGCTAACTACCCATTCGGTTAGCAAAAAATTAACGCAATCTAACCGCTTGTAAGCATTTTAATTTTGTAAGGAAAAATTATGCGTCAATCACTTAAATTTGAATTTTGGGTCGGATTATTTGTATTATTAGGCTTAGGTGCATTAGCATTCCTTAGCTTGCGAGTCGCCAATGTACAAGGGTTTTCATCTGAAAAAACTTACACTCTTTACGCAACTTTCGATAATATCGGCGGACTAAAAACTCGTGCTCCAATTAAAGTGGGCGGAGTTGTCATTGGACGAGTTTCAAACATTGAGCTTGATCCAAAAACTTATAGCCCTAAAGTCAGCTTAGCGGTTAATGAACAGTTTAACCAAATTCCAGATAGTAGTTCTCTTTCTATCAAAACAGCAGGCTTACTTGGAGAACAATATATTGCATTAAATATCGGCTTTACCCTTGAAGGCGAAACTGCAATGTTAAAAGATGGTGATACGATTGCAGATACCAATTCCGCAATGGTACTTGAAGATTTAATCGGTCAGTTTTTATATGGTGATAAGAAAAAAACTGATGAAACAGAAACCGCTGAACCAAAAGCGGAATAAATACAACAAATATTAGTACTTTCTACTTGGAGATTTAAAAATGGTTAAAACCCTTAAACATATAATGATTGTAGCAACCATTGCTCTTTCTACTTTAATTTCACAGAATGTATTTGCAGCAACTAGCCCTTACATTTTAATGCAACAAACCTCCGATAAACTGTTTGGCGATATTAAATCTAATCAAAGTAAAATTAAAGCTGATCCGAATTATTTACGCACTATTGTGCGTAATGATTTAATGCCACATATCCACGTAAAATATGCAGGACAACTGGTTCTTGGCAAAAATCTGACATCTGCTACTGATGCACAAAAAGAAGCGTTTTTTAACGCATTTGGGCAGTTTGTTGAACAAGCTTATGCTCAAGTATTAACACAATATACGAATCAAAAAGTAGATATTGAAAATGAAAAGCCTTTAGGTGACAAAACTATTGTGAGTATTCGTGTAAACGTATTACCTTCTGATAATGCACAACCTATTAAACTTGATTTCAAATGGCGTAAAAATAGCCGTACAGGTGAATGGCAAGCCTATGATATGGCTGCAGAAGGTATTAGTATGATTGCAACTAAACAAAATGAATGGAGTGGTATTTTACGCCAAAAAGGTATCGATGCACTGACTGCACAAGTTGCGCAATCTGCAAAACAACCCGTTACACTAGGCAAATAACAATGCAAACGCCAATCCCGTTACAATGGCATATTCAACAAAACGGTGAAAGTGTGATAATTCATCTAAATGGTGATTTAACTCGTAATACGTTGCTTCCTCTTTGGAAGCAACGTACTTTGTTATTATCTCCAAAACCCAATCAGCAAATCTATTGGGATTTACATGCTCTCCATCGAATTGATTCAGCAGGATTTGCCCTTCTCATAGAAATATTAAATCATTATCAAAAACAGAATACAAACTGTATAATCCACATCCCAGATACTATTAAAAACTTAGCTGAGCTTTTCGATTTAAAAGAATGGCTCACTCCTTTTTATATTGCGAGAACTTTAAATAATGGAACCTAAAAAAATTGAAGAGCTACTTAAAAATAGCTTAGATCTTGATGAAGTTTATGTACAAGGTGAAAACTCTCATTATGGTGTTATTGCTGTTAGCGATAGCTTTGCTACACTTTCTAAAGTAAAACAGCAACAGATGATCTATGCACCGCTAACTGAATTCTTTGCAACCAATGCAATTCACGCCTTAACGATTAAAACGTTCACCACTGAACAATGGAAAAAAGAACGTCTATTGAATATGCCAGCCTAACGTTTATTGCAAATAATAGTACATAAGCTACCGCTTACTACCGAATAATTATAAAGGAATTAAAATGGAAAAATTTCGTGTACACGGTCCTTTTACCTTAAGTGGTACCGTTAATATCTCTGGCGCAAAAAATGCAGCGTTACCGATCCTATTTGCATCAATTCTTGCAGAAAAGCCTGTTGTTTTAACTAATGTTCCACAACTAAAAGACGTTGATACAACCTTTAAAATTCTACGCCAACTAGGTGTTGTTATTGAACGTGATGAACAAGGTGCTGTACATATTGATTCAAGTAAAATCAATCATTATAGCGCCCCATATGACTTGGTTAAAACAATGCGTGCTTCAATTTGGGCATTAGCACCTCTTTTAACTCGCTTTCATCAAGGACAAGTTTCTCTTCCAGGTGGCTGTACCATTGGTGCTCGCCCAGTTGATATGCATATTGCAGGCTTAGAAAAAATGGGGGCAACTATTACCCTTGATGAAGGCTATGTTAAAGCGGAAATAAATGGTCGCTTAAATGGTGCTCGTGTTTTAATGGACAAGGTGAGTGTTGGTGCAACGTTATCTGTTATGATGGCAGCAACTTTAGCCAAAGGCACAACGATTATTGAAAATGCAGCTCGTGAGCCTGAAGTCGTTGATACTGCCCTATTTCTCAACAAAATGGGGGCAAAAATCACAGGGGCTGGCTCTGATATGATTACCATTGAAGGCGTAGAAAATTTGGGCGGCTGTGAACATCATATTGTCCCAGACCGTATTGAAACAGGTACATTCCTCGTTGCAGCAGCGATTTCTGGTGGACATATCACCTGCAATGGAACTAAAGCAGATACACTAGATGCAGTCATTGAAAAATTGCGTGAAGCTGGTATGCAAGTTGATGTTACTGAAAACAGTATTACCTTAGATTCACTTGGTATCCGCCCAAAAGCAGTAAATATTCGCACAATGCCACACCCCGGTTTTCCAACTGATATGCAAGCACAATTTACATTGCTCAATGCGGTTGCAAATGGTACCAGTAAAATTACTGAAACTATCTTTGAAAATCGTTTTATGCACATTCCAGAGCTTATCCGAATGGGGGCAAAAGCAGAAATTGAAGGTAATACCGCTATCTGCCATGGCGTTGAAACTTTATCAGGTGCAGAAGTAATGGCAACTGATTTACGAGCATCAATCAGCTTAGTGCTAGCCGGATGTATTGCCAATGGTGAAACTATTGTTGATCGTATTTACCATATTGATCGTGGTTATGAAAACATTGAAGAGAAATTACAAAAACTAGGCGCAAGAATTGAACGTTTTAGTGTTCCATTTAGCGAATAATTCTAAATAATAGGGCGGAATCCCGCCCTATTTTGTCAATATAATCAACATTCATCTATTCTTATATAACGCCGAATACTTGTTTTACAAAATAATTGGATAATCCTACCGCTTGTAAATCAAACAGCGTATAATTACCTACTAATTTTCAGATCAATAAGACATTTATGAGCCAGTTTTTCTATATTCACCCCGATAATCCTCAGCCCCGTCTAATCAACCAAGTTGTTGAAATCCTAAAACAGGGCGGAGTCATCGTCTATCCAACAGATTCTGGCTATGCACTTGGTTGCCAATTAAGCGATAAACAAGCAATGGATAAAATTCTTGCTATCCGCCGTTTACCTGAAAATCATAATTTTACCTTAATATGTAGTGATTTATCTGAACTTTCAAATTATGCTCTTGTAAATAATCAAGCCTATCGTTTAATTAAAAATAACGTACCTAATCCCTATACTTTTATTCTTTCGGCAACAAAAGAAGTACCACGTCGTTTACTGACTAAACGTAAAACCATTGGTATTCGTGTTCCCGATAATGCCATTGCTTTGGCATTGATACAAACACTTGGTGAACCAATTCTCTCTTGTTCATTAATCTTGCCAAATGAAGAAAATACACAATCCGATCCCGATGTTATTCGAGATACTTTAGAACATCGAGTAGATTTAATTATTCACGGTGGATATTTAGGGCAATCACCAACAACCGTTGTCGATCTGAGTGAAGATGTACCCCACATTATTCGAGTTGGCTCAGCCGATCCGACACCTTTTAGTTAAAATTATTTACTTACTAACCACACAGACGCTTGTGAAAGCGACAAACAAGGAACTTTAATGAATACATTTCATAAACCGACCGACCGCAAGCGGTCTGCTAATGGGAAAAATAACATATCACGCCCACAAGCCAAAAAAACTATTCGTCCAGCATTAACAAAAAAAAGCAAGAAACCGACCGCTCGTCCACTATCTACTGACACAATAGATAATAAAAAGCCTGAAAAAATAATTGGCGAGAAATTACAGAAAATTCTTGCCCGTGCAGGAAAAGGCTCTCGCCGAGAAATAGAAGCTGTTATTTCTCAAGGAAGAGTCAGTGTTGATGGAAAAATTGCCACCTTAGGTGATCGTGTATTAGTTAGTTCTAGCACTAAAATTCGAATTGATGGACATTTAGTCAATCTCACAACCACACAAAAAGAAATTTGCCGTGTCTTAATGTATTATAAACCTGAAGGTGAACTTTGTACCAGATCCGATCCTGAAGGGCGAGCAACCGTATTTGACCGCTTACCGAGATTAACGGGGGCTCGTTGGATTGCTGTTGGGCGTTTAGATATCAATACTTCAGGATTACTTCTTTTTACTACTGACGGAGAGCTCGCCAACCGCTTAATGCACCCGAGCCGTAAAGTTGAACGTGAATATTCCGTTCGTGTCTTTGGTGAAGTTGATGAAGCGATGCTTCAACGTTTACGAAAGAATGTCCAATTAGAAGATGGCCCTGCTCATTTTAAACAGATAAAAGTTGTGGGTGGAACAGGGCTGAACCAGTGGTTTGACGTAACTCTAACGGAAGGACGAAACCGTGAAGTCCGTCGTTTATGGGAATCACAAGGCATTCAAGTAAGCCGTCTTATTCGTATTCGCTACGGAAATATTAAGTTAGAAAAAAGCCTACCTCGTGGAGGTTGGGAAGAAATGGGATTAGAACAAGTCAATTATTTAAGAGAACTTGTTGGTTTACCTGCTGAAACTGAAACAAAAATTGATGTAACTAAAAATCGTCGCCGAACGAATGCTCATCAAATCCGTAAAGCCGTTAAACAACACACAAAATATCGTAAAAATTAATATTACTATTATCAAAAATAATGAATAAATGACCGCTTATAAGCGGTCATTTCGTAGTTGCTAGTCTATTATTCATAACTCATCGGCAGTTGCCACTTAATTTCAGATAAATGATGCTCAACTAAATAACTATTCGTCTGGGAAAAATGCTTACAACCAAAAAAGCCTCGATGAGCAGATAATGGAGAGGGATGTGGCGCAGTTAATACACAATGCCGAGATCTATCAATAAATTGCCCTTTTTTTTGTGCATGGCTGCCCCAAAGTAAGAAAACCACATTATTTCGATGTTGATTAATCTGTTCAATGACTTTATCGGTGAAGACTTCCCAACCAATTTGAGCATGAGAATGTGCTTTTCCTTGCTCAACGGTTAAAACAGTATTTAGCATCAGCACCCCCTGCTTTGCCCACTCAATCAAATAACCATGTGATGGAATTTGAAAACCAACATCTTGCGCTAGCTCTTTATACATATTCATCAATGATGGGGGGGGGCAATATGAGGTTTAACTGAAAAAGATAGCCCGTGAGCTTGATTAGGACCATGATAGGGATCTTGTCCCAAAATAACGACTTTTACCTGAGCAAATTCAGTTAAACTAAAAGCACTAAATACTTCATTCTGTGGAGGATAAATTGCCTTACCCGCCACTCTCTCACTCTGTACTTTTTGTAAAATTTGCTGAAAATACGCTTTTGATTTCTCTTCACCAATCGCCTCTTTCCACGTCTTCATTATACGTCCTTCTTTTTACTATACTTATTAACTATATTATAAGCATAAAAATAAAACGATGAAAAATATTAAGTATTCTACTTGAAACTGAGCAGAATATAAAAAAGCACTCAATTTAGAGTGCTTTATAATTCTAATGCTTACTTATTAGGTTCTAATGTTTCTTTTTTAGCACCAACTACGCCAATAAATGTTTTATCATCAGTAAAAATTCCACCTATCTCTTCAGCATTTTTCCCGTAGAATTGCCCTTCAATTCTACCATTTTCTTTAAATAATTCTGAGCTAACGTCCCCCATAAAACGGTTACCTTCTAATTTTGCATTAACATTAATTGAAGGAATAACCTCTCCCCCTATAGATTTTAGTTCACCCAATAATTGCTTATTCGTAAAGTCTACATTAAACTCTGAACTTCCCATAGTTTCACGGCTATCGGGATTTAGTTGAAATTCAAATGGACCTCTTGCAAAGAATTCCCCCTTATAAACAGCATTACCAGAAACTGGCATCTCTTTGGTTGGATGGCCATTATAAGCATAGATATGATTTCCTTCCTCATCTTTAACTAACGTAGAGCTTACTCGTGAATCATTAGACTGAGGGCCATAGCTAATAAAATTACCTAGCCGATTAGAATTCTCCTCGCTTACCAATAGTGTTTTACCATCAATAATAATTGCATGAATATTATCCGCATTATTTAACTCTTTTTTGATGTAATTAACGCCATTCGAAATATATGCTCCCCCAGTAACTGATGTATCCTCTATTTTGAGAGATTCAGATTCTTCTACTTTTGGTGCTTCCACTTTCGGTGCTTCCACTTTCGGTGTTTCTACTTTCGGTGCTTCCACTTTCGGTGCTTCCACTTTCGGAGCTTCTACTTTCGGAGCTTCTACTTTCGGTGCTTCCACTTTCGGTGCTTCCACTTTCGGTGCTTCCACTTTCGGTGCTTCCACTTTCGGTGTTTCTACTTTCGGGGCTTCTACTTTCGGTGTTTCTACTTTTGGCATTTCAGCTTTCGGTGCTTCCACTTTCGGGGCTTCCACTTTCGGGGCTTCCACTTTCGGGGATTCCACTTTCGGGGCTTCCACTTTCGGGGCTTCCACTTTCGGGGCTTCCACCTTCGGGGCTTCCACTTTCGAGGCTTCCACTTTCGGGGCTTCCACTTTCGGGGCTTCCACTTTCGGTGCTTCCACTTTCGGTGCTTCCACTTTCGGTGTTTCTACTTTCGGTGTTTCTACTTTCGGGGCTTCCACTTTCGGTATTTCTACTTTCGGTGTTTCTACTTTCGGTGTTTCTACTTTCAGTGTTTCTATTCTTGCTTTAGCAGATTTACCATCATCTGAACCACCGCTATTACAAGCAGTAATCACGAATCCAGCTAAAATAGTCAAACAAAATTTGGTAGGCTTCATCATATTTTCTCCTATGAGATTAAAATAAAATAGGGACATAGTGTAAGTGATAATTTACATAAAATCTATCATAAGCCATATTATAAATACAATATGAACTAATCCTATCTATTTAAGAAAATAATAATGAAATAAAAGAATAGTTAGAGATGAAAAGTAAGAAAGCGGCTATTTCCTAAAAATAATTACAAAATAACCGCTTGAGAGAAATTTAGAGCTTATTTAGATGCGCCAAATGCACCGCCCCAATTTTTACCATCGTCAAAAATACCGCCAAGCTCTTTCGCATTTTCACCGAAGAATTTACCTTCTACATTAGCTTTAGTACTAAAATCCGCAGAACTTGCACTACCAGAGAAAGCATTACCATCAATTTTTGCTTCAACAGCGATTGGCTTCAAAGATGCTTCTTCTAACGAACCTTTTAACTGTTTATTAGTAAAGTCTGCTTTAAATTTAGCATCTCCAAATAAGTAATCTTCATCATCAAACTGCTTAGCGTTACCTGTAATAACAAATTGTCCAGTGTAAGAAGCCGTACCAGATGTTGGTACATTTTTTGAAACTTTACCATTATAGAAAATATAATCTTTTTCTTCTGGTCCATTACTTGGAATTACACCAAAACGTACACTATTAAATACCCCACAACAGCTTGCCGAACCATTTACTCTTGCCCAATAACCTGCACGAATACCTATATCTTCATATGAAACACGAATAGGTTTCCCATCAACTACAATTAAGTTAAGATTGTCCGCATTATTAAGAACTTTATGAGTAACTTTGGAATTATTATCCATATCAGAAATAATATAAACGGCACCAGTTCCTTCTTTATTTATAGAAAGTTTATTATCTGTATTTGTTGGTTTTACCGCTGGTTTAGCTGATTCTGGTTTTACCGCTGGTTTAGCTGATTCTGGTTTTACCGCTGGTTTAGTATTTTGTTTAGCATCATTATTTGAATGATTATCGCCACTACCACCACCGCTACTACAAGCAGCTAAAACTAAACTAGATAAAATAGCAAGACTAAATTTAGTTACTTTTTTCATTTTAAGCTCCATATATTCATAACAATGTTGAAATTATATACTGTAAACATTGATAAATCTATGCAAAATATCAATTTTTACATCTATTTAGAATATTATAAAAATCAAAGAAAGTCCTATCCTATTCACTATATTCTTTAAAGCGAGTTATAAAACACAATCAAAATAATGACAGGAATTACATATTTTACATAGTTAAACCATAAATTTGTTAACCCTTTACTCGCTCCTAATTCTGCTTTTGCATCATCTTTTAATACAAATCCAACAAAAATAGTACAGCCTAGTGCGGTTAAAATAAATAGAATGTTACCGCTTATATAATCAAAGGCATCAAAAATGCTTTTACCCATAATTGTTACATCCTTCCATACACTATCGCCAAGCACTGATGGTATATTGCCCAATACAAAAATAGCAATCAACGTTAATAAAATCGCTTTTTTACGCCCCATTTTTGTTTTTTCTTGTAATGCCGTAATAATTACTTCACAGATCGTGAGGGAAGTTGTTAATGCAGCCACGATTAATAAACTAAAGAAAATAATCGCAAAAGCCGTGCCTGCCCACATATTTGAAAATACAATCGGTAAACTTTGGAAAACTAATGTTGGGCCAGAGTTTGGGGCAATACCAAAGCTAAAAAGTGATGGGAATATCATAAACCCTGCCAATAATGCAATTACCGTATTTAATACCCCAGTAATAACCGCTGTTTTTACTAAATTCTCATTTTTATCTAAATAGCTAGAAAGGGTAATTAATACGCCAAAACCGAGGCTAAGTGCAAAAAAGACTTGCCCTAAAACAAAAACAAATAATGAAGGCGTAATCTTAGAAAAATCTGGCATTAAATAAAATTTAATCCCGTCTAGTGCCCCTGGTAAAGTTACATTTCTGACAACCATAATGATTAAGAAAATAAACAGCAATGGCATTAAATATTTGACTGAACGTTCAATACCATCAACGATACCTTTTACTAAGATAACGTAATTGACTACGACAAATAATGCGGTATAACCTAAAATTGCGATAGGATTATTGAAAATACTTTGTTGGAAATAAGCGGCCGTTGTTTCAACGGTAACAGGCGATGAAATATCTAATTCTCCGGTAATAAAGCTACCGATATAATTTAATACCCAGCCACCAAGCACCATATAATAAGCTAGAATACCAAAAGAGCCTAATAACCCCATATAACCTAGAATTTTCCAGCCTGAATGAATTTTTTTACCATTCGCATTTCCCGAAAAAGCATCAATAGCATTAACTCTCATTCTTCTCCCAATAACATTTTCAACTAAGATCATTGGAATACCAATAACAATCATCGCTAAACAAAATAATGCGACATAAGCTCCACCACCATGCTCTCCAACTAAATAGGGAAAACGCCAAGTTGCACCAAAGCCAACTGTTGCACCTGCAACTGTCATAATATACGTCAATCGGCTTGACCACGATTGGCGTTTCTCCATTTGATTTGTCATTACAAGCTCCTATTTAGATAAATATTAAGAAAAAAGAGCAAAGAGTTCATCTACTTTGACTCGAGAATCTGCACGTTGCCCAATATTACGCTGAACTTTGAACGTTTTAATTTTTGCACCATTATAAATCTCACGGGTAAAGGGCGTATCGTGATTAGAAATTAATACCGGAATCTGACCGCTTGCCGCTTTCTTTGCTTGTTTTGCAAGAGCTCTTTGTTGCTCTAAGCTAAATCCTCCCCCAGCATATTGAGTAAAATTACTCTCTTGTACAAGTGGCGCATAAGGTGGATCACAATAAACCACATAATCATCGGACGTTGAAAAAAGCATTTTAAATACGTGTTCAAAATCCATGCAAATAAAAGTGGCTCGTTGTGCCTTTTCTGCAAAAAAACGTAGCTCCTTTTCTGGAAAATAATGAGTCCGATATTCACCGAATGGTACATTATATTCCCGTTTTTGATTATAACGACATAATCCATTGAATCCAAAACGGTTTAAATAGAGAAAAAGCACCGAGCGTTGAAAAAGATCCTGACTATGATTGAACTTCAGGCGTTGTTCATAGTAGAAGAAATCGGTATTTGCCTGTGGGTGGAGAAAAATTTTACGAACGGCCTCAATATAAGATTCAACATCGTGTTTTACTACGTTAAATAAATTGATCAGATCAGGATTGATATCCGCCAAAATATATCGCTCAAAATCTGTATTTAGAAAAACTGATCCGGCCCCAACAAAAGGCTCAACTAAACACGTCTTTTTAGGCAGGTAACGAGAAATATCATCAATTAAGCGGTACTTTCCACCCGCCCATTTCAAAAACGGACGTTGCTTACTTTTCATTGTAATGATCGCTGAGTAAAACGCTCAATCGCATCAAGCACTTGTTGTTCTGTTGCTGATACACTGATGTACGCTTGCCCTAGTGCTTTTAACAAAATAAGACGTAACTGACCGCTTACAATTTTTTTATCTCGCCACATATAAGGTAGATATTCTGAAGGCTCCATTCCATCAGGGGAAATGGTTGGTAAATTTGCTCGAGCGATCAATCTCTCTAATCGAGCCATATCTTGTATTGATATATTTCCAAATATTTTTGAAAGTTCTGCGGCTTCTAGCATTCCAACAGCAACCGCTTCGCCATGTAGCCAACTTCCATAGCCCAAATGAGCCTCAATAGCGTGCCCAAAAGTATGCCCAAAATTCAACAACGCTCGTTCGCCTTGCTCTGTTTCATCATTTACCACTATATTGGCTTTAAGCTCACAACAACGCTGAATACAATAATTTAATGTTTCTGCTTCGCCTTTTATTAATTTATCAATGTGTTGCTCAAGCCATTCAAAGAAAGCAATATCTAAAATTGCACCATATTTAATTACTTCCGCTAAACCTGCGCTAATTTCACGTTTAGGTAATGTTTTTAAAGTATCAGTATCAATGATCACTGAGACAGGTTGATAAAACGCTCCAATCATATTTTTCCCTAAAGGATGATTGACAGCTGTTTTGCCGCCAACGGAAGAATCTACTTGAGCTAATAAAGTAGTTGGAACTTGAATAAAACGAATACCACGCTGATAAGATGCTGCCGCATAACCAACAAGATCGCCAATAACACCACCGCCTAAAGCAATGAGTGTACTGTTACGATTATGATTATTTTCCAATAATGCAGTAAAGATCATATTCAACGAATCTAACGTTTTATACTGCTCTCCATCAGGAATTAATACTGAATCAACTTGGCAACCTAGCATTTTTAACGCCGCTTCAACTATCGCTAAATAGTGCTGAGCAACAGTAGGATTAGATACAATCATTACCTTATCACCCATTTTTAAGGGTAAATAGCTCGCGGGATCTTGTAATAATCCTGAACCAATAGAAATAGGATAACGGCGTTCTTTTAATTCCACATTGACTTGCACCATTTGCAACTCCTTGATTATTGTAAATTATCCATCATATCAATGATTTGAGTTGCTACTACTTTAGCTGTTTGCTCATTAGTTTGAATCGTAATATCTGCAATTTCTTCATATAACGGATTACGAACTTTCGCTAATTCAACTAATACTTGATAAGGATCTTCAGTTTGTAATAATGGACGTTTCTTATCACGCTGAGTACGCTCAAACTGTTTATCAATTGCTGTTTCTAAATAAACAACAATCCCTCGAGCAGATAAAGCATTACGGTTATCTTTTGATACCACAGAACCACCACCTGTCGAAAGCACAAGCCCCTGCGATTGAGTTAATTCATTGATAACACGCTCCTCACGTTTACGGAAACCTGCTTCACCTTCAAGATCAAAAATCCAATCAATATCAGCACCAGCACGTTCCTCAATAACTGCATCGGAATCTAAAAAATCCATATTTAGCATTTGTGCTAATTGGCGACCAATTGTACTTTTGCCAGCCCCCATTGGGCCGATTAAAAAAATATTACGTTTTTCTGCCATTGTTTATTTTTCTATAAATGAAATGTAATAATTTGATTTGTGGTAAAAGTTTGGAAAAAACAGACCGCTTGCGAATACAAGCGGTCTGTTATGCGAGAAAATTTACAAAAAAGTGAGAATAAAAACACACTTATAAAATGAACCACAAATCGCCCTAAAATAAAGATAGGTACTATTATCTCAATAAACTACCTATCTTTTCAACCTAAACTATATAATTTACACGATTTTAGAATAATTCTTTACCTTGTATTTGAATTACACCCGGTGGAGGTAATCCCATACGTTGCTGCAAGGCTTCGTGCGGCTTATTTAATGTCTCGGAATAAGCTCTTTCAACAATAAATTTCTTAGTTGGCTCTGTACCTTTTATGAAATATTCATTAAAACTATTGCCTAAAAAACCGCTTGTTGCATCAATTTTAACTTCAATAATATTAGGTGGACGATGGCTTTTACGCTCTTCTACGCCTTTTAATGCATTTTTCATATAGTTGGTCCAAGCAGGCAGTGCAGTTTGTGCCCCGGCTTCCCCTCTACCAAGATCTCGCTTATTATCATCAAATCCGACATAAACGGTAGTAACAATATTTGCGCCAAATCCTGCATACCACGTTATTTTAGCATTATTCGTTGTGCCTGTTTTCCCACCAATATCTGAGCGTTTTATCTCATTCGCAATTCTAGCACTTGTTCCTCGCCAAACTTGGTTTGGTTCGCCATAAATAGCACTATTTAATGCGCTACGCATTAAGAAAGCTAATTCACCACTAATTACTCTTGGGGCATAACGTACTTCTCGTGTTTGCTCCGTAGAGGTTGCCATTAAACTTGGTGCCTCTGTTTTTTTACTACCAATTTCCAATTCAGGAATAACTTCGTTGTCGTCTTCCTCTTTATCAGCTGTTTCAACCGCCGGCGCAGGTGCTTTTTTCAAAAAATCAGTAGGATCGATCTTCACAAAATCAAAATATTTCGGCTCTGGGTAAATAACGGGAATATCATCACATTTCAAACAAGCCTGAGTAGGATTTGCTTTAAATAATTCATTGCCATTACTGTCTAAAATACGATCAATCAGATAAGGTTCAATCAAATAGCCACCATTATCAAATACGGCATAGCCCCGAGCCATTTCCAATGGTGTAAAAGATGCTGCCCCAAGAGCCAAGGCTTCTGTAGCTTGATATTGAGCTCGGTTAAATCCGAAACGTTGCAAATATTCAGCAACATAATCAATACCAGCCATTTGGACAGCTCGAACCATCATTACATTTTTAGATTTACCTAATCCCACACGCAAACGCAATGGACCTTCATAAATATTAGGTGAGTTCTTTGGTGTCCACGGCTTTTGCCCTCGTTTCGTAATCGTCAATTTTTCATCACTAATAATAGTTGCAAGACTTAGACCTTTATTCAACGCTGCCGTATAAATAAATGGTTTAATTGATGAACCTACTTGAACTAGCGATTGTGTTGCTCGGTTAAAACGACTTTGTTCAAAACTAAAACCACCAACCATTGCTTCAATAGCACCATTATCACTATTTAACGAGACTAAGGCTGAATTTACATCAGGAATTTGCCCTAATTCCCAATTACCTTTTTTATCTTGGCGAACCCATATCTGTTCACCCACATTCAATACATCTTTAACAGAACTAGGTAATTTTCCTTGAGCAGAATCATTAATAAATTTTCTCGCCCATTTCATTCCTGCTAATTTCAGTTCAGCTGTGTTTCCATCAGCAAGTAAAATAGTCGCTTTATCCTTTGACACCCGCATTACAGCAGCTCCAATAAAGGGTTCAGAATTAGGTAATTTGCTCAAATGCTCAATAATTTTTTCTTCGTCCCACGGATCACTACCAGATTTCCAAAGCAGATCTGCACCACGCCACCCATGACGACGATCATACTGAATTAAATTATTACGTAGGGCTTCTTGTGCTTGTTTTTGATCATTAGAAACGACCGTTGCATAGACTTGGAAACCTTTTGTATAAGCAGCCTCTTCACCGTAACGTTTAACCATTTCTTGACGAATCATCTCCGTTACATAGTCGGCCCTAAATTCAATAGAAGTCCCATGAAATTTTGAGATAACTGGCTCTGTTTTAGCTTGCTCGTACTGATCTTTAGTAATTTTACCAACATCTAACATTCGACCAAGCACGACGTTACGTCGCTTTTCTGCCCGTTTTACAGAAAAAATCGGGTTCATTGTCGAAGGTGCTTTTGGTAAACCTGCAATAATAGCAATTTCAGATAAATTTAATTCATCTAATTTCTTACCAAAATATGTTTTTGCAGCTGCAGCAATCCCATAAGAACGATAGCCAAGGTAAATTTTATTAAGATAAAGCTCTAAAATTTCATCTTTATTCAACTTCTTCTCAATTTCTAAAGCCAAAATAGCCTCTTTTAATTTACGTTCTAATTTTCGCTCTGGAGATAAGAAAAAGTTTCGCGCTAATTGTTGAGTAATCGTACTAGCACCTTGCGTTGAGCCTTGTGCAGAACGCCATGCTGCACGAACGATCCCTTTTAAATCTACCCCATTATGTTCATAGAAACGAGCATCTTCAGTAGCCAGAATTGCATCAATCAATAGTGGCGGGACATCAGCTAATTTCACAGGAATACGGCGTTCTTCACCCACCTCACCGATCAATTTGCCATCAGAGGTAAAAATCTGCATTGGCTTTTGTAAATCTACATCTTTCAATGTAGCAACATCTGGTAAATCTTGCTTTAAATAAAAGTACCCACCACCTAATGCAACAGCAGCCACAATAATAAGGCTGAGTAAAGTACTTAATATAATTTTTACGATCTTCATCGAAAAATTCTCTTTTAGGAAATGACGGAAGATAAATTTATCGCCAATATGGCGGAAATTCACGAATTAATGTTGTGGATTATAAGCTAAAAATTCACAAAAAACCTTTTTTATTGGATCAATATGCATATTTTCAACCGATTTTTATCATCTCATAAAGCTCGTGCTCTCCAAATTGGAATGAGTGAAGATGAGCAATACCGCTGTTTAATTTGGCAAGAAAACCAACAAATTAACGTACATTGGCAAGATAAAAAAGAGCCATTAGATCTATTACAAGCGGTAGGATATCAAACAAAATTTGTCATTATTCGTCCTATTCCTGATAACTATATTTGGAAAAGAACATTACGTTTGCCACTCGAAACAAACCAAGAAGCACGCTACAAACAAATTATTCAAATATTAAAAAATGAGCTACCTATTGAGCTAGAAAATATTTATTTTGATTACATCACTGAAACAGACCTAGTGAATAAATCTCAATTAATTCGGATTTATAGTTTAAGGAAAAATTATGCAAAACAACACGTTACTCTCTACCCAACCATTTTAGATAGTGAATTATTTTGCTACTTAAGAGGAATAAAATATTTAAATCCTGAATATATTTATAAAATAGAAAGCATTGATAATTTAATAGTAAATAACAATACAGAAAACATTCAAATTATAGATAAAAACACACAAGAAAATCTAATAAATTTAGATAATTTTTTATTCCCTGAAAACACAATAAATAAATATCTCTACTTATTAGCATTAGGTTCAACTTTATGGAAATAAAAGGAATAGATCTCTCCTCAATTAGAGAACAGCGATGGCTAAGGAAAAACTATATAAATTTAATTGAATGGATTGCTAGTATAGTTATTTCATCTGCATTATCCATCGGTATAATTATTGAAACCATTCCATTAAGGAATCTATCTTTAGAAAATAAAAAAACACTAAATATTATTAAAGAAAGAATAAGAAAAGAAGAACTAGCTATTTCTCAACTCAAAAATAACCAACAGAATATCAATATAAACTATTTACAGAAAGAAGACTTAAAAAAATTTATTGATTATTTAACAGATTTCCCTGTAAATGGAATAATAGAAACTAGCCAACTTTACGAGGAAAATGGTGTAAAAATAAAAATAAATGGAAAACTTACAAATGATAGTTCTTTTGAAAAAATTACTAAACAAATAAAAAATAATAATTATTCCTATAAACTAGAAAACTTCCAAACAAATGAAGACAACAAAATTGAATTTAGCTTAAATATTAAACTAATAGACGGGACACAATAATGAATAATTTGATTCGATATAGCTATATTAAACCTTATAGTAATATATACCAATTTTTAACACATTTAAATAGATATCTAATTATCTATATTATTATAACTATAATCGTTATTTTATCTTATCCCGTATTAAATTATTTATTTTATAAATCAAAACTAACACAGCAACATCAAGAAAAAGAAAACTTACAGATAAAACTAAGCACATCAATTAAATTAAAAGAAAGTTTAAACAAACACACTAAATTAGAAAACCTACAAGATAAATATATTTCAATTATTAACCAAAAGATAAAAAACATTCTTAACAAACAGCAGGCAAAAATAGAAAACTTACAATGGAGTTTAGATAATGAACATAAGTTATATCTTACATTCAATCAGCAAAGTAACCATATCTTTCATATATTATCAGAATTAAATACATTAGAAAAATTATATCCTAAAGAGATCTTAATCTCTAAATTAGATCAAGATAGGATGGTTCAGATCAATGCAATATTTGTCTTAAAAAATTAAGGAGATAACATGAAAAAGTATTTAATGCTACTATTTCTTAGTTTACATTGTAAAGCTGATCCTTTTTATGAAGAAACTATACAGCAAAATAATAGTAAAAATGCAGAAAATCAAACTAAACTCTCCGCTTGTAAACCTAATAAAGAACTAAACACAATTAATCTTCCTATCGGCTTTAGCCAATTAAAATTAGTTGGGTTGGTTGAAGTTAATAATCAATATAAAGCACTATTTGTCAATAAAGAAAATCAGCTAATCGTACTTCAAAAAGATGACTATCTGAGTTTATCAGAAGTACAAATTGAAAATATTGATTTAAAATCATTTAATTATATTGATTGGCATCATACAGAAATTTGTGAAGCACCCAATATTATTCAGATCAAACTTTAGGAGAGATTATGCGAACGCTTTATTTAGGATTAATTTTTATAAGTTTCTCTGTATTTTCTAATACTATTTCTATAGTACTAAAAGATGCGCCAACCAAAGATATTATCTCTTATCTAGCACAAGAAACAGATAAAGATATTGTATTAACTGAAAATATTGATACTGTTTCTACACTACAAATAAAAAAAAGTAATTTTGATAAAATCATACAAAGTCTTTCCCACATTCATAATTTTCATATTGAAAAAGATAACAATATTTATTATGTTACAAAATCAAAAAATAAAGAGGAAAAAAGTACATCACAAAATACTGCTATTTTAGAATCATCAACTATTATTAGCCCGAAAGTCATTACTAAAACAATACAACTTAATTATGCTAAAGCATCAGAAATTATCGAATCTATTACGAAAGGAAACGGCAATTTACTCTCTGAAAATGGTTATTTACATTTTGATGATAGAAGTAACCGCATTATTATCAAAGATACGCCTAGTTCTATTAAAAATCTTACTCAAATAATTAAACAGCTAGATACACCAATAGAACAAATTGCTATTGAGGCTCGGATCGTTACGATCAGCAGTGAAAATCTCAAAGAATTAGGGGTTCGGTGGGGAATGTTTAGCCGTAATAAAAATTCTTATCGTTTTAGTGGCAATTTAGAAGGCAATGATTTAATAACTAATAACCTAAATATTAATTTTCCTGTAGTAAATAATGCAGCATCAATGGTCTTACAAGTTGCAAGTATTAACAGCCGAGTACTGGATTTAGAATTAAGCGCCTTAGAACAAGAAAATAGCGTTGAAATTATTGCTAGTCCTCGCTTACTCACCACCAATAAAAAAAGTGCAAGTATTAAGCAAGGAACAGAAATTCCTTATGCCATTTATGATAAAAAATCTCAAACTTCCGAGCTTGAATTCAAAGATGCAGTACTTGGGTTAGAAGTTACCCCCCATATTTCAGAAAACAACCAAATTTTACTAGATCTTATTGTGACACAAAATTCTCCTGCTAACTCAAAAGGCGCCAGTGATTTAGCAACCATAGATAAACAAGAATTAAAAACCCAAGTATTTGCAAAACACGGAGAAACAATCGTACTTGGCGGCATTTTTCAACATCTTACTGCCAAAGGTGAAGATAAAGTACCTGTACTAGGTAGCATCCCTATGCTTAAATACTTATTCAGCCAACGGCGGGACAAAATTTCAAAACGAGAGCTGATTATTTTCGTTACGCCCTATATTATTCGCTCAGAATCAAATTTAGCAAAACCAATTAAACCAACGCAGAAATCTCAGCATAAATAAGCGAAATATGGTAAAATTCAATAGTATTTTTTGCTCGCAGTTTTAAAATTAGTCTATGTGAGCGTTAAACTTTTCCAATATTTTGAGGTATTATGAAACTTTCTCCCCGTCGCAGAGCCCGTGAATGTGCAGTACAGGCAATCTATTCTTGGCAAATTTCGCAAAACCCTGTTGAGCAAATTGAACTAGCTTTTGTTACCGAGCTCGCTTTTGTTACCGATGAAAATACAGTCATAGAAAATGACAAAGTTGATATGCCCTATTTCCGCAAACTATTTCGGGGGACAGTAGAAAACATTGACATGGTTGATACCCTATTACGCCCTTATTTAGATCGTCCAGAAAATGATGTAGATCCTATTGAGCGTGCATTATTACGTCTTGCCGCTTATGAATTAAAATATGAAACAGATGTCCCTTATAAAGTAGTCATCAATGAAGCTATTGAAGTTGCCAAAGTACTAGGTTCAGATGATAGCCATAAATATATTAATGGTATTTTAGACAAGCTTGCACCAGCTCTAGGTCGTAAATAATATTCTTGTTAATGAATGAATTTGGGTGTAATTAAGTACCATTCTAACAATAAATCACTTCGCACTGATATTTTACGATCTATTAGCGTGATTGTACGGTTACCACGATTAATTCACTAACCCATAAGCTCATTATTACGGCTAATACCTTATTTTGCAAAATGACTCCTTATTTCCTGTAATATAAAACAAATAAATCTATCCCATTTTCCTATAAATGGGATTTAATCATCTTAATATTTAAAAATTTTTATGAAAATTAACATAAAAAATCCAATCCACTTTCTAGCGGTAGGCTTTGGTTCAGGCTTAATCACCCCAGCCCCAGGCACTTGGGGATCATTAATAGGACTGATTAGTGCAATAATTTTATGGCAACTAACCGCTTCCAGCACATTTTTTGTGGTATTGACTGTTTTATCATTCATATTTGGTTGCCATATTTGTGAGAAAACAAGTAAAGATCTTGGCGTACACGATGATGGACGAATTGTATGGGACGAAATTGTAGCTCTATTTTTTATTTTTTGTCTTTTACCTGAATATAACTGGCTTTACTACCTACTCACATTCGGTTTATTCCGCTTATTTGATATTTGGAAACCTTATCCTATTAAAACAATCGATCTTCAGTTACAAAATGGATTTGGCATTATGTTTGATGATATTTTAGCGGCTATTTATACGCTTATTTCTCTTTATATTATCCATTGGTGGATTTAATATGTGGACAATTTTTATTGTCCAACTCGTTGGATTAATTAGCCCAGGCCCTGACTTTTTCTACGTTTCTCGCAAAGCAATGGGAGATTCACGGCGTAATGCTATTTTAGCGTCTATTGGTATTTCACTAGGTATCGGTTTTTGGTCATTGCTTGTCCTTTTTGGATTATCATTTTTAAATAAAGCCGTACCTTCTTTCCAAAATTTTTTAATGGTAATCGGCGGTGTATATTTAACTTATAGTGGCATAAAAATGGTAAAAATAACTCAAAATGCTAAATTAGAAGAAATAACAACACCTCGAGAAAATAGCTCGACTTTTAAAGAAATTATAAATGGATTCATAATCAACTTATCTAATCCCAAAGTCGTTGTATTTTTCAGCAGTGTATTAGCTGGATATTTGCAAAATTTATCTCAGCTAATTGATAGCCTTTTCGTATTATCAATACTAATGGGCAGTTCCTTATGCTATTTTATTAGCCTATCAATTCTTTTATCGCATAAAAAGGTAAGAATGTTTTACGCTAAATATAATCATTATTTAGATAATTTCGCAGGAGTCATTTTTATCCTATTTGGTACTCGCCTTATTTATGAAGGAATAGCAGGCTTAATTAATTTTCCTTATTAGCAATAAATAAGAAAAGAATGAGCAAATTTCCCACTATTTTAACTTACTGGCTGTTCTTTTAATAACACGGGATCATTAGGTGGAAAAACTTCCAAAGAATCTTCTTCACTATTTTCTTCTTTATCATCTTTCCCAATGGCTTTTTTCTCATCTTTATTGCCTGTTTCCCGATTCATTTCAGGCTTTATATCATTGTTCTGATTGCTATCACTTACTGTGCTTTTATCAAAATTATTTTTAGTTTCATCTGATATTTTTTCAATTGACTGTTCTATTTGATCCGTTTTTAATAAAATATTATCTGCATTTCGATCCGAATCAGGAACAGCAATACTTGGCTTCAACATTTCTATTTTTTGTTGCTTCGCTAATAAAGCTTTTCCAATTTCGACTCTTGGGTCTAACCACACGGCAACAACAGCATTATTGAAATCTCTATTAAACTCTTCATCAATCACTGTATCATTTAAAATAAAATAGCCTTTATCTTCCAATGCAATATAGCTTAATAAATCACCTTTTTTAATATTCGGCATAATTTTGCGTAATCTATCTACCACTTCATCTTGATTTGGTAAAGTAATACCTAGTTTTGACCAAGAACGAGCTAAAGAAATTGCAAAATCACGCCCATCAACAGGCTTCATATATTTTAATGTAAGCATCACAGGGCGGGTTTCTTTTTGATATTCACCCGTTTCAGAAAATAGTGATAAATTATAAATAGTGAAAGGGCCCCAAACATAGTCAATATCATTAATCTTCTTCCAATTAGCTGATACCGCCAGAGGAAATAAAACGATCGATATAAAAAATAGATTGAAATAACGCATTTTCATCTCATCTTCTGAAAAATAGTAAATTTATTATAACGCTAAATGCTCGTTACTGAAGGTAATTATACTCTTGCTTAGTAAAATCTGAAATTCAATTGACGATAAAAATCAAAAAGTGATACTATCATCAAGTAAATTATTTTTATTATAAGGAGTTTTATATGTTCCCAGAATTTCGTGAGTTAATCACTAAACTAAAAACCGAAGATGCACATTTTTCTCGTTTATTCGATAAGCACAATGAATTAGACCAACGAATTAAAAATATGGAAGCTCGTATTGAACTTGCAACTGATAATGAAATTGAAGTATTGAAAAAAGAAAAATTACACTTAAAAGATGAGCTTTATAGCATTTTAACGAAAAAATCAGCTGAAGCTAAATAAAACCAAATATTTAGATAAATAAAAAAACCCGATAATTATCGGGTTTTTTATTACATCAGAGCTGATTATTCTGCTTCAACAATAACAGCTACAAGAGCAGTTACTTCTGGGTGAAGAAGTAATTTAACTTCATATTCACCTAATGCGCGAAGTGAACTTTCAGGAAGACGAACTTCACTTTTAGCTACTGGATGACCTGCTGCAGTAATTGCTTCTGCAACATCACGCATACCAACAGAACCGAATAAACGACCATCATCGCCCGCTTTCGCTTTAATAATGATTGTACCTGCTGATTGAATACGTTCTGCACGATCCATTGCTGCAACTAACGCCTTAGCTGCTTTCTCTTCTAATTCTGCACGGCGTGCTTCAAAGTGAGCAATGTTCGCTGGCGTTGCCATTACTGCTTTACCTTGTGGGATTAAGAAGTTACGAGCAAAACCTGCTTTAACACTTACTTGGTCACCCACATTACCTAAGTGAACAACTTTATCTAATAAAATAACTTGCATTGTACTCTTCCTCTCTTATTACTGATGATTGTCAGTGTATGGAAGTAACGCAAGGTAGCGAGCGCGTTTGATCGCACGAGCTAATTGACGTTGATACTTCGCACGAGTACCAGTGATACGGCTTGGAACAATCTTGCCGCTTTCAGAAATGTAGTTCTTTAATGTAGCGATATCTTTGTAATCGATTTCAACAACATTTTCCGCTGTAAAACGGCAGAACTTACGACGACGGAAATAACGTGCCATTTTGGCTCTCCTAATCTATAAATTCAATCTGTTCGGCGTGTAGTACTATTTGGTCTAAGCCACTATAGTTTCTATGAGTGTGAAGAAACCCTTTCACTCTTATCTTTACACCGACCATAATTTGTTGGGCTATTAAACTAAATTGATTGCCTGCTAAACTCACTTGGAGCTTACACCATACTTGACGTTGAAATCCTGCTTCTATTCTAGTTGAACGATGTTCTAAATAAAAACGATAATGTACAATGCCAGCTGGGCTTTGGCTTTGCTTAACAACACTAACAACATTGCCAGTGAATGTTAAACTATTATCAATAGGCGAATTATTCGCCTGCATCCTCTGTTACTTCAACAACAGCTTCTGAAGCTTTACGCTCATCTTTCGCTTTTGCCATTGGTGACGCTTCAGTTACCGCATTTTTCGTATGTACAACTAAGTTACGAAGAATTGCATCGTTATAACGGAAGTTAGTTTCTAGCTCGTCGATTACGCTTTGAGGCGCTTCTACATTCATTAACACATAGTGTGCTTTATGAAGCTTGTTGATTGGGTAAGCTAATTGACGACGACCCCAATCTTCTAAACGATGAACTTGACCGCCTGCTTCTTTAACTGAAGCGGTATAACGTTCAATCATACCAGGTACTTGTTCGCTTTGGTCTGGATGAACCATAAAAACGATTTCGTAGTGACGCATTACTGATCCTTACGGGTTAACAGCCTCCAAGATTGCCAGTTACCAGCGTTGGAAGCAAGGATTAAAAAATAAATGTAACTGAACTCGCAAATTATACGGACAAAACATTTGTTTGCAAGCACAAAATAGCAACAAGCGGTTATTTTCCTAAAAATTTTGCCAAACTTGCTGCTATACCCTAAAAATAACGGGATTTAACCTAGCCAGCCCAATTGATAGACAATAAATAGCAATGCAAAACCCGCTAAATAAATTAAGCCTACAATAGATAGCCACAATAACCCACCTGTTACACGATATTCACCTTTCAATACAAGAGATAAATTCAACCAAGCAAACACTGGGGTAGAAACAAACGAACAGATCATCGCAAACTGTAACATTACCGCTACATCACTCATAAACATTGTAATGATAATAATCCCTACTGCAGCGGAAATCGTCATCCAAATATTAAGGCTTGTTTGAGCTCTTACTGCGTTCTTAGACAATAAACGAAACGCTTCTGCATTTGCACGAGAATAACCGTCAATTACCGTAATTGTTGTGCCAAACATACACATAAACGCAATGAAAGCAATTAATAATCTTGACCAATCGCCAATCGCATAAGCGTACATTTTAATGAGCTGGGCAATATATTTTACACCCGCTTGCTCAACTTGCTCCCCTGTTCCATATTGAACAAAAGCCCCTAACGCTAAAAAGATAATCGCTAAAATAGCAGTACCGATATAACCTACATTAAAATCAAACAATCCATCTTGATAAGAAATTTTTGCGAACCGTTTTTTAGCAACAACCCACATTGAATTAATTGCCGAAATCTCAATAGGTGCAGGCATCCACCCCATTAATGCCACAATGAAAGCAAGAGACGCCAAATTCCAAGGTGATGCTTCAACAAAATCAGGAGCAACCACCTTCGTTTTAAATGCAGCGATCACCACTGCAGTTACTGTTGATATGGTAAGTGCAATCATAATCCACTTCGAAACTTTATCTAACAAGCGATACTGACCAAACAATAAAAACGCCCAAGTTGAAATAATCACAATAATACTTAATTGAGGAATACTTAATCCTAATGATGAAGGCAACAAAAAGCTCAAAATTGCGGCTGTAACAATACCTACTCCTGCAGTATTCACCATTGTGGCAAATACATTTAATACAAAAAACACCCAAAGATAGATCTTTCCTTTCTCTTTATAACCTTCAATTAACGTCTTATTATTTGCTAATGTATATTGCACACCGAACCGAAAAAATGGATATTTAAAAAAATTAGCTAACAAAATAATAATCGCTAATTGCCAGCCATAAATAGCCCCTGCCTGCGTCGATGCAATAATGTGCGAACCGCCCACCGCAGCTGAAGCCATTAAAATACCTGGCCCCATTGCAGCAAACTTTGTTTGCCAAGTAGATACTGAATCAGATTGTTGTGTCATAATAACGTCCAAAATTATTTTTATTAAAATAGGCTTTGATTTTAAGCATAAAATTTAACTTAATACAACAATATTTTTACACTAATTTGAAATAAAATACTAATTTATTTTATTTTTTAGAAAAAAACTCTGAAATGAAACACAAAAACCCCATAAAAATTACATTTTTCAGTATATTATACTTATTCACTTCATTTTCTACGGCA
This sequence comes from Vespertiliibacter pulmonis, assembly GCF_013377275.1. Classification (NCBI taxonomy): domain Bacteria; kingdom Pseudomonadati; phylum Pseudomonadota; class Gammaproteobacteria; order Pasteurellales; family Pasteurellaceae; genus Vespertiliibacter; species Vespertiliibacter pulmonis. Next base: position 1,244,391 of record NZ_CP016615.1, on the reverse strand, counting down.
AATACTCGGCAAATTCAATGCAAAGTAGTAGGAATTACTGATGGCGATACCCTAACCTGTTTAAAACAAAGCACCCAATATAAAGTAAGACTGCTCTATATTGATGCTCCAGAATCCGCCCAACCCTTCGGGAACAAAGCAAAACAAGCATTAGCTCAACTTGCATTTAAGAAAACCGTAACCTTGCAAATTACGGGGAATGATTTGTATCATCGCTATCTTGGTGTCCTATTTGATGAACACAATCAAAATATCAATTTAAAAATGGTTCAACTTGGAATGGCGTGGGCATACAAAAAAACTCAGCCCATTTACCAACAAGCCCAGCAAGCAGCGAAACTCGCTAAAATAGGGTTATGGCAAGATCAACACCCAATCGAGCCAGCCGAATGGCGAGCAAACAAGCGGTTACATTCCAATAATTCTTTGCAAAAAAATGCCCCAATGCGACCGCTTGCAACAGATCTGAATTGCGCTATCAAACTAAGCTGTAAACAGATGGAAAAATTAAAACTCCCCTACTCCCAAGTAGAACGCTACTTCCACCAATGTGGCTGGCAAGAACTTGATGGCAATCGAGATGGCATTCCTTGTAATCGAATTTATCGTAAGGCAAAAAAATGATCACAAACCAATTCCGAGCTAATTTCCCTTTTTTTACTCAATCTGAATGGACTTATTTAGACTCAGCAGCAACGACACTTAAACCACAAATTTTAATTGATGAAACGGCTGATTTTTACCGCTCTGCAGGATCTGTTCACCGTAGCCAATACGATCATAGCCAAAGTGAACACTACGAACAGGCGAGAAATCTTATTGCACAACGTTTTAACCTAGAAAACCGTCAAGCCGTTATTTGGACAAGTGGCACAACTCATTCAATCAATATTATTGCTAATGGATTAGCTTACCAGCTCCAAGCAGGTGATGAAATTATCATTTCAGTTGCTGAACACCACGCCAATTTTATTCCTTGGCAACAACTTGCCCAACGAACAGGGGCAAAATTAATTGTACTGCCTGTAAATAACAAGTATCAAATCGATACGAATACACTACATCACGCATTATCATCTCGCACTAAACTTGTAGCGTTTAATTTAGTTTCTAACGTTACTGGCGTTCGACAGCCGATGGAACAACTTGTCCCAATTATCCGCCAATACAGCAACGCTAAAATTTTATTAGATATAGCTCAAGCGGTCTGCACGGAAAAAGTAGATACTCAAACGTTAGATGCTGATTTCTACGCATTTTCTGCCCATAAAATGTATGGTCCAACAGGTGTGGGAGTATTAATGGGAAAATTGCAAAGTTTATCGCAAATCCAACCGCTTACCTTTGGTGGAAAAATGCTAAAAGACATTAACGCTGAACAGTTAACTTTAGCAGAGCTACCCTATCGCCTTGAAGCGGGAACACCAAACATTGCAGGCATTATCGGCTTTGGGCGTGTATTAGAATGGCTCAATCAATGGGATTTCTCAGCCTTAAACCAATCGCTATATACACTGGCAGAAGCCACCCGCAAGCGGTTAGTTAATTACCCTAATTTGAAAATAATTGGCTCAACACATAATAGCCCAACAATAAGTTTCATCTTTAATCAACTTCACCACGCCGATATTTCAGCAATATTAACTGAACAAAAAATTGCTTTACGAGTTGGAGAACATTGCGCTAAACCTTACCTCCGCTATTTACAGCAAAGTGGCACAATTCGCCTTTCCCTTGCTCATTATAATAACGAGCAAGACATTGATCGCTTTTTCAATAGATTAGATATAGCTCTTAGTTTTTTTGAAGATGAAATATAAACAATAGGAAAATATTTTAAGATGCTTTTTCCCTTATTGAAAAAAGAGTAAACTACTGAGCATTTCTCTATAAAAAACAGAACACAGCTTGCTCATCTTTACACATTCAATTTATTTAAACATTATAGATAGGTATTTTTATGATCAAAAAAATTGCGGTTTTAACCAGCGGGGGAGATGCTCCCGGTATGAATGCAGCGATTCGTGGCGTAGTACGAGCTGCGCTAAGTGAAGGCTTAGAAGTTTACGGTATTCAAGACGGCTATTGTGGCTTATATCACGATCACATTATCAAATTAGAACGCCGTTCAGTTTCTGAAGTAATCAACCGTGGTGGTACATTTTTAGGTTCTGCTCGTTTTCCTCAATTTAGAGATCCTGAAGTTCGCCGTAAAAGTGTTGAAACCTTAAAAAAATATGATATTGACGCTTTAGTTGTTATCGGCGGAGATGGATCTTATATGGGAGCAAAGCTCTTAACTGAAGAATTCGGCATTGCTTGTATTGGTATCCCTGGCACCATCGACAACGACATTCCTGGCACAGACTACACAATCGGTTTTCAAACTGCCCTTGAAACTGCTCTTGAAGCAATCGATCGCTTGCGTGATACATCAACCTCGCATAAACGAATCTCAATTGTTGAAATTATGGGACGGCACTGTGGCGATCTGACAATCAATGCTGCAATTGCAGGAGGTTGTGAATATATCATTGTGCCAGAAAAAGGATTAGATAAAGCTTCACTTATGCAAAATATTGAAGAAGGATTCAAAAAGGGCAAACGCCACGCTATTATTGCAATCACCGAAATGATGACTAATGTACATGAATTAGCCAAAGAAATTGAGGCATGTTTTGGACTTGAAACACGAGCAACAGTACTTGGGCATATTCAACGTGGTGGTGCACCGTGTGCATTTGACCGAATTTTAGCTTCTCGTATGGGGGTTTACGCCGTTGAGCTACTTATACAAGGACTTGGTGGACGCTGTATCGGAATTAAAAATGAAAAATTAGTTAATCACGATATTATTGATGCTATTAACAATATGCGTCGTCCATTCCCACACGAGCTCTTTGAAACTTCAAGAAAATTATTCTAACGTACAAAAAGCTAGCTAAAATATCCACAATAAAAAAACGCAGAATTTCTGCGTTTTTTATTATACACTGGCTTGATTTACTATAATCAGTAAATTTTACATCTATTTTATCGATTGTTAATGCCCGCTTAACACTTTTGCTGGCTCTAATTTTGTGGCACGAATAGCAGGGTATAAACTCGCTATCAGACTTAACACAATAGTAGCTAACAACACCCATACAATATCTAGCCAATGAATTTCACTTGGTAGGAAATCAATAAAATAAACTCCGTCAGATAATAACTTAACGCCAAATATCCCTTCAATACCTTTGATTATTGATGTTAAATTTAACGATAACAATGTGCCTAATATAATGCCAAATAATGCTCCTTTTAACCCTGAAATTAGCCCATACCAGAGAAAAATTTGGCGAATAAATCGATTATTTGCCCCAAGTGTTCGCTGAATGGCAATATCTCCTTGTTTGTCTTTTACTGCCATTACAAGCGTTGAAATAATGTTAAAACAAGCGACACCAATTACTAGCACCATTGCAATATACATTACAGTTCGGATTAGCTGAATATCATTATACATATAACCAAATTTATCGATCCACGTTTGTAAATAGAGAGGCTGTGGATATTGTACCAATTCGTCAAATTTTAGTTCTCGTACTTTAAATGGCTTAGTAACTGCCATTTCTAGCCCTGAAAACTGATCGTTTTCTAGTTCTAATAGCCCTTGAGCTTTAGCAAGTGGCATTAACGCATAACTGTGATCAAGCTGACCGTCTAGGCGTAAAATTCCAACAATTTCAATACTTGCTCTCAATGGTTGAGCAAATTTTCCATCGTCTGTGGCTTGAGGTAGTAAAATCGTTACTTCATCGCCTACGCTAACATCAAGTTCTTTAGCAATACCTGCACCAAGCACTAACCCGCCTTGTTGCTTAAAATTATGCCATTGTTCAACAGGCACAAACTGCCCTAACGCACTCACTTTTTCCTGTTGTTTTGGATCAATCCCTTTTACTTGAACAATCTTCAATTTTGTTCCATTTTCAATCAATCCTGTAAAACTCACAAAAGGAGATACAGCAGTAACATTCGGGTTATTTTTTACTAACGATTCAAGCTGTCGCCCTTGTTGAAGAATACCACTCCCGCTCTCATCATAAGCATATAATTCCGCTTGTGGGACAACAGAAAGTACTCGTTGATTAAGTTCTCGTTCAAACCCATTCATTGCACTTAGCCCGATAATTAGCACCGCAACCCCAAGTGCAATACCAATACTTGAAAACAACGAAATCAATGACACAAGCCGATTTTTCTGTTTACCTTTTTGATAACGCCAACTGATAAAAAATGGGGTATTCATCGGCTTTCCCCTAATACACCATCTTTCATTATCAAACGGCGATCCAGTTTATCGGCTAAACTTAAATCGTGAGTAACTAATAAAAATGCAATACCTTGTTCTTGATTTAACTGTTTAATTAAATCAAAGATGCTTTCTGTTGTTTTATGATCTAAATTCCCCGTTGGTTCATCAGCCAGCACTAATGCAGGGTTATTTACCAATGCTCGTGCTATAGCCACTCGCTGACGCTCGCCACCGGATAATGCTGAAGGTCGGTGAGCAATACGGTGTGATAATCCAACCGCTTGTAACATTTTTTCAGCTCGATCTCGTGCCTCGCTTTTATTCTGTTGCCCAATTAACATTGGCATCATCACATTTTCTAGGGCAGAAAAATCTGCCATTAAATGATGAAATTGATACACAAATCCTAAATGTTGATTGCGTAATTTAGCTAACGCATTACTACTCAATGCCTGCAAAGATTGCCCTTTAATGAATACATTTCCTTCGCTTGGCTGATCTAATCCGCCAAGAGTATGTAGTAATGTACTTTTTCCCGAGCCTGAACTCCCTACAATGGCAACAAGCTCACGTTCATTCATCGAAAAAGTTACATCTTTCAGCACTTGTGTAACACTCTCGCCCTCTTGATAAAATTTACTGAGATGATTACAGCATAACAATGTTGCTTCTGGTGAGTCTATAACGCTCATAATGTCCCTAAAATAGTTTGAAATAAAATGCAAAATTTGGCTTAATTTGACCGCTTGCTAAAGTACTACTTAGCCTTATACAAAGTAATTCTGCCTTGCTAGATATAGATTAACGCTATTTTCCGTTAAATAGGTAACGAGATCAAATTCCTCTATTATTTTGTGAAGTATGGCACTTTTTTACAAGACAAAATAGCAAAATCCGATTACTATACGCACGTTTTTACATTAATCTCATTGAGGATATTAACAATGGCGAAAATCGTTAAAGTAATTGGTCGTGAAATCATCGACTCTCGTGGTAATCCTACCGTTGAAGCAGAAGTTCACCTTGAAGGTGGTTTTGTTGGGCTTGCTGCCGCTCCATCAGGTGCATCAACTGGATCCCGTGAAGCGCTAGAATTACGTGATGGTGACAAGGCACGTTTCTTAGGTAAAGGTGTATTGAAAGCCGTGTCCGCAGTAAACAATGAAATTGCACAAGCACTCATTGGTAAAGATGCTTCTAATCAAGCCGAAATCGACCAAATTATGATCGACTTAGACGGAACAGAAAATAAATCAAAATTTGGCGCTAACGCAATCTTAGCGGTTTCTTTAGCAAATGCAAAAGCAGCGGCAGCTTCAAAAGGCTTACCACTTTATGCGCATATTGCAGAATTAAACGGCACACCAGGTGTTTATTCTATGCCATTACCAATGATGAATATCATTAACGGTGGTGAACACGCAGACAACAACGTTGATATTCAAGAATTTATGATTCAACCAGTAGGCGCTAAAACTTTAAAAGAAGCATTACGCATTGGTGCGGAAGTATTCCATAATCTTGCTAAAGTATTAAAAGCAAAAGGATTGAATACAGCGGTAGGTGATGAAGGTGGCTTTGCACCAAACTTAGCCTCAAACGCAGATGCACTTGCGTGTATCAAAGAAGCTGTTGAAAAAGCAGGCTATGTATTAGGTAAAGATGTTACCCTTGCGATGGACTGTGCTTCTTCTGAATTCTACAACAAAGAAACAGGTAACTACGAACTTAAAGGCGAAGGTAAAACCTTCACTTCACAAGAATTCACTCACTACTTAGAAGAATTAACAAAAGAATACCCGATTGTTTCAATCGAGGATGGCCAAGATGAATCAGATTGGGACGGTTTTGCTTATCAAACTAAAGTGCTAGGCGATAAAATTCAATTAGTGGGTGATGATTTATTCGTAACTAATACAAAAATTTTAAAACGTGGTATCGACAACGGTATTGCAAACTCTATTTTAATTAAATTTAACCAAATCGGTACTTTAACAGAAACCCTAGCAGCAATTAAAATGGCAAAAGATGCTGGCTATACTGCCGTTATTTCTCACCGCTCAGGTGAAACTGAAGATGCAACTATTGCTGATTTAGCTGTAGGTACCGCTGCTGGCCAAATCAAAACAGGATCGATGAGCCGTTCAGACCGTGTTGCTAAATACAATCAACTTATCCGTATTGAAGAAGCACTGGGTGAAAAAGCTCCTTTTAATGGCTTAAAAGAAGTGAAAGGCCAAGCATAAGCTTTTAATCAAATCTAGCTCAAAGCCATTGTTCTATAACAATGGCTTTCTTTTATATGAAGAAGAAATACTATGAAAAGAATTAATTCATTAGATTATCTAAGAGGATTATCTGCTTTTGGAATAATGATTTACCACTTTATTTTATTTAGCCCTATTTTCCATAGATTTGATGTTTCCGGTTTTATTGAACGTGTTGCTATATATGGTGTATCTATATTTTACATTCTAAGTGGATTAACTTTATATTTAGTCTATAAACATTATCAATTTTCAACCTATTCTGATTATGTACTTTTTTTCAAGAAAAGAATTATAAGAATACTTCCACTTTTTGGGATAATTACTCTATATGTTTTTATAGAAAAAAATAATTTTAACTCAGAGTCTATAAAAACATTTATTTTAAATATTTCTGGATTATTTTCTATTTTTTCTTGGGATAAATATATTATTACAGGAGGATGGTCGATTGGAAATGAATTATTTTTCTATCTTCTATTCCCATTTATAATAATTTTAACACAAAGGTATAAATTTATATTTTGGTTATTCTTATCCCTTACGCTATTGATTTACTGTTATTTCAGTTATTTTATTCTCAAAGCTGAATACTCTCTATCTAATAATTGGACAAAATATATTAACCCATTAAATCAGCTATTTCTATTTTGTTCAGGTATTACTATTGGATATATTTCACATTCTTCTAAAAAAAATATATTTTACATAGTATCATTAGTTATACTGTTTATATTATTTTTATTTTACCCAGCAAATGGGAATTTTTCAGTAATAATGACTGGAAATAATAGAATTATATTTACAGCTATTATTATTTCTATCGTATATTGTACATTTAAAATTAATGTTATAAAAATTAAATGGCTTGATTTAATATTAAAAACACTTGGTGAAATTAGCTATGGAGTATATTTACTTCACCCTATTGTATATAACAAAGTTAAAGATATATTTTTAGGTGAAATAGAACTACCATGGTTAATTTTATTATCTATATCCCTAACTCTAATTATAAGTTATTTATCCTATAACTATTTTGAAATAAAAATAATAAATATATTAAAAAGAGAAAATAAATTACGTAAATTATAATATTCCGTTGCAATAAAAAAACCGAGATAATTCTCGGTTTTTTTATTTTCGACTACAACAATGCTCTTGAATAAGAGTTAAAAATGCAGGACCAAAACGTTCCAATTTACGTTCACCAACACCATTGATAGATAACATTTCACTGTTACTTTCAGGTAAAAACTCTGCCATTTCTTGTAATGTCGCATCATTAAAAACAACATAAGGTGGAATATTCTCTTTATCTGCAATTTGTTTACGCAGAAAACGCAAACGAGCAAACAGATCTTTATCATAACGGCGTGTTGGTTGCTGTTTTTGAATATAAGCAGTCGCAGAAAAACTCAAACGTGGTAAAGCAAGTTCTAACGGAATTTCTGCTCGTAAAATCGGGCGAGCCTGCTCTGTAAGCTGTAAAGCGGAATGATTAACGATGTTTTGTCGAACTAACCCCAAATGAATTAATTGACGAGTAACACTGATCCAATATTCTTGAGAACCTTCTTTACCAATACCAAAAACAGATAGATGATCGTGCTGGTTTTCTCTAATTTTCTGATGATTTAATCCTCGTAACACTGCTACAATATGGTGCAATCCGAACCGTTGTCCTGTTCTATAAATAACCGACATAACTTTCTGTGCATCGATTAAACCATCATATTTTTTAGGCGGATCAAGACAAATATCACAATTTTTACAAGATTGCTGATGAGACTCACCAAAATAGTTGAGTAAAACTAACCGCCGACAGGTTTGCGACTCTGCAAATGCTCCTATCGCCTGTAATTTATGTTGCTCAATTTGGCGTTGTTCTGTTTCAGGCTTTTCTAATAAAACTTTATTTAGCCAAGCATAATCAGCAGGATCATAAAATAATACCGCCTCTGCAGGCAAATCATCACGCCCTGCTCGTCCAGTTTCTTGGTAATAAGATTCAATACTACGAGGCAAATCAAAATGCACCACAAAGCGAACATTAGATTTATTGATCCCCATTCCAAACGCCACAGTGGCAACTACCACTTGAATATTATCTCGCTGAAAAGCATTTTGCACCATTTCACGCTGTTTAACCGTCATTCCTGCGTGATAGCCCATTACCGTAATCTGTTGTGCCGAAAGTTTTTCGGTAATATCTTCTACTTTCTTACGACTATTACAATAAACAATGCCACTTTTCCCTTTTTGCCCTCGGATAAATTTAAGTAATTGCTCCATCGGCTTAAATTTCTCTTGCACCGTATAACGAATATTTGGGCGATCAAAACTGCCTAAATAAGTATAAGGATCATCAAGATGCAAATGCTGAATAATATCTGCTCGTGTCGTTGGATCTGCCGTTGCCGTTAAAGCAACAAGCGGTACGTTTGGAAATGTTTTTCGCAATCCGCCAAGTAATGTATATTCTGGGCGAAAATCATGTCCCCATTGTGAAACACAGTGGGCTTCATCAACAGCGATTAAGCTGATTTGACAATGTGAAATAAAATGAAAAAAGCCTGATGTCATCACTTTTTCGGGAGAGAGATAAAGCAATTTAAGCCGTCCTGATAGGGCTTTTTGCTCAACCTGCCGCTGTTCTTCCATTGTTTGGCTAGAGTTTAGATAAGCTGCCTCAACCCCATTCGCTAAAAGCTGGTCGACTTGATCTTTCATCAATGAAATAAGCGGGGAGATAACAAGCGTTATCCCAGACAAGCACAATGCTGGCACTTGGTAACAAAGGGATTTACCACTACCCGTTGTCATAATGACTAAACAATCTTTGCCCGTCAAAATAGTATCAATTACCTCATATTGACCGTGGCGAAAAGATTGATAGCCGAAGATACTATGCAGAACATCTTCAGCTTGAGACATTAGCGTATTTGACATTAGCTAAAAGAAACGACTTCTCCGTGTCTAGCCATTGCCTCTTCTAAATGTGTCCAAAATGAACGTCCTTCTGAACTAAGCCACTCACCATCACGGTAGGAAAAATGAAAGCCACCTAGTTTACTTGCTAACCAAAGCTCAAGCATCGCCTCTTGCTTATTGATCACAATTTGAGAATCATCATCAAAGGTCAGCGTCATTACCGCACCTTGTATTTCACAATCAACATCACTGCCTTGCTCATCTAATTGCTCTTCAATACAATCCCATACTTTTTCAATTTCTTGATGAAATTCCGCTACATTCATAATTAACTCTAATTATATAAAAATTAAATAAAGGGCTATTTTGGGGCTTTCTGCCTTATTTTTCAATCTACAATTACAAAAATTAGCAGGATTTCACCGCTTGTATATAAGAATAGTGTTTTTGAATGAACATATCGTCATCATTTATCTCTTACCTTTTAAATCTATTCATAATTATCATTAGCCATTACTCAAAAGAGCTACTACAATAAATACTAAATTTAAATCTATTACTGATAAATTTCCTAATAAAAATGACGATCCAAACTCAACTTGATAACTTAAAAGCAAAACTGCGTGAATATGAATACCATTATCACGTTTTAGATAATCCTCTTGTTCCCGATGCAGAATACGATCGGGTACTCAATGAATTAAAAAATTTAGAATGGCAACACCCAGAGCTCATTACGGCAGATTCACCAACCCAAAGGGTCGGGGCAAAGCCGTTGGAAGGCTTTGCACAAGTTACTCACGAACGCCCAATGTTATCCCTAGATAACGCCTTTTCTAATGAAGATCTTGATAATTTTCTACGCCGCATTGAAGATCGTATCCACCTTAACCGTGATGAATTAGAATTTTGTTGTGAAGTTAAACTTGATGGGTTAGCCGTAAGTATTATTTATGTTGATGGCGTACTAACCCAAGCCGCAACTCGTGGTGATGGAACTACGGGGGAAGATATTACTACAAATATTCGTACCATTCGCAACGTTCCATTACGTCTTCAAATGGCAAACCCACCCGCTCGTTTAGAAGTGAGGGGCGAAGTATTTATGCCATTAAAAGGCTTTGAAGCACTTAATCAAACTGCTCTGGAAAAGAGTGAAAAAACTTTTGTAAACCCTCGTAATGCAGCTGCAGGCTCTCTCCGCCAGTTAGATCCTAAAATTACTCGGCAACGTCTGCTAATGCTTAATGCTTACGGTATTGGGATCTATGAAAGTAATGAGCCGTTGCCCGATACCCATTTTGCTCGCTTACAATGGCTAAAAACAATCGGTATTCCGGTTAATAGCGAAACCGTTCTTGCTAAAGGACAAGAACAACTACTTGATTTTTATAAAAAAATTCAACAAAAACGTAGCGTGCTTGGTTATGATATTGACGGTACTGTATTAAAAATCAACGAGATAGCATTACAAGAACAATTAGGTTTTATCTCAAAAGCTCCACGATGGGCCATTGCATACAAATTTCCTGCTCAAGAAGAGATGACCATTCTCAACAGCGTTGAATTTCAAGTAGGCAGAACAGGGGCAATTACCCCAGTTGCAAAACTTGAGCCTGTTTTTGTCGCTGGTGTTACCGTAAGCAATGCAACCTTGCACAATGGTGATGAAATTGAGCGATTAGGCATTGCAATTGGTGATACAGTGATTATCCGCCGAGCAGGCGATGTAATCCCACAAATTATTGGGGTTGTGGCAGAACGACGACCTGAAAATGCAGAAAAAATCGTATTTCCGACCGCTTGTCCTATTTGCCATTCAGCGATTGTCCGTGTTGAAGGTGAAGCCGTTGCTCGCTGTACAGGTGGACTATTCTGTGCAGCTCAACGTAAAGAAGCATTAAAACATTTTGTTTCTCGCAAGGCGATGGATATTGATGGTGTAGGCGAAAAGCTCATTGAACAGCTAATGGAGCGTGAGCTTATCCATACACCAGCAGATCTGTTTAAACTTGATCACACAACCTTAATGCGACTAGACAGAATGGGCGAAAAATCTGCCAATAATGCTCTACAAAGTATTGAGAAAGCAAAAAAAACGACCCTTGCTCGCTTTTTATTTGCTCTTGGCATTCGTGATGTTGGAGAAACCACCGCACAAAATCTTGCTAATCATTTCGGCTCATTAGACGCTATCCGTTCAGCCTCGTTCGAACAACTACAAGAAGTCCCCGATGTCGGCGAAGTTGTAGCAAATCGTATCGTACAATTTTGGCAAGAACCTCATAATGTTGAAGTAGTTGAAGATCTTATTCAGCAAGGGATTAACTGGCAGCCGATTATCATTCAAGAAGTTGCAGACAATCCGCTAAAAGATAAAACCGTTGTGCTAACAGGCACACTCACCCAGCTTACTCGAGATCAAGCCAAAGCCTTGCTACAACAACTTGGCTGTAAAGTATCGGGCAGTGTTTCCAGTAAAACGGATTACTTAATCGCAGGTGAAAAAGCGGGTTCAAAACTCACTAAAGCCCAAGAGCTTGGTGTAAAAATTCTAACCGAACAAGAATTGCTTGCTTTACGCCCTTAACTCTGGCAAAAATTTATTTAAAAAGACCGCTTGTAAGCGGTCTTTTTCTCTCTAGTTTATCTGATTTAGCTTAGATCTTGTGGATCAACATCTAGCGTTAAGCGAATATCATTTCTAAGAAATTGATCTTTTATCGCATCAAAGCAATCTAATAACTGCTTTAATGCACCTCGACTTGAATGCTGTATCAACAGTTGCCAACGAAAATGTCCTGCTTTTTTTGCCATTGGTGCATTGATTGGCCCAAGCAACTGAAAGCCTTGCCACTGATATTGCTCAATAAAATTGTTTAAACAAGCGGTTAGTTGTTGCAAGAAATTTTCTACTTTTTCATTTTCCCGTCCCGTTGCTCGAAAAAGAACTTGTGCGGTATAGGGCGGTAGCCCCATTAACTGTCGCATTTTTAATGCTTGTTCAGCAAAGCTTGCATAGCCTTCCGTCAATAAACTTTTAAGCAATAGATGATCGGGATAATGAGTTTGTAATACTACTTCACTACGTTGCCCACCCCGCCCTGCTCGCCCTGATACTTGCACATAAAGCTGGGCTAAATGCTCTTCAGCTCGAAAATCCGTTGAAAATAGGCTTGCATCAACATTTATAATTGCCACTAAAGTAACATTAGGGAAATGATGCCCTTTCGCTAACATTTGTGTTCCAATCAAAATTTGGCTTTTTCCTGATTGAATTTCATTAAGATGCTGTTCTAGAGATCCTTTTTTTGCCGTACTATCGCTATCAATTCTACTTACTTTATATTGTGGGAAACGTTCTATTAACACCTGTTCTAGCTGTTCTGTCCCTATTCCTGTCGTGATTAAATTAGTTGAGCCACAATGCCCACATTGGCGTGGCACAAGATGTTGTGAAGCACAATGATTACAACGTAATACTTGTTTTTTTTGATAGTAAGTGAATGGCTTTTCACAAGAGTCGCATTGGCAAATCCAACCACATTCGTGACATAGCAATACAGGTGCAAAGCCACGACGATTGAGAAATAGCATCACCTGATTGCCTTTTTCCAGATGAGCTTTCATCATTGCCAGTAATTTTTCCGAAAGCCCTGCATACACACGCTGAGTTTTTAGATCGATAATCTGTTGCTCAGCAAAATGCGCATTTCCTGCTCTCGTGGTTAATTCAAGAGCAGTAAATTTTCCTTTTTGTGCATTATGTAAACTTTCTAAACTGGGCGTAGCTGATCCTAAAATAATTGGAATATCGCGATTTTTCGCCCGCAATACTGCTAAATCACGGGCGTGATAACGCCAACCATCTTGTTGTTTAAAGGAATTATCGTGTTCTTCATCAATAATGATCAGCCCTAGTTGGTGAAATTGTGTAAATAGTGCCGAGCGTGTACCAATTACGATCGCACTTTCTCCATTTTTTGCACGAAGCCATACATTGAGCCGTTCACTATCGTTTAAATTAGAATGTAGCACATCAATCTCAACATTAAAACGAGCATTGAAACGCTGAATAGTTTGTGGGGTTAGCCCAATTTCTGGGACGAGAACTAGCACCTGCTGATTACGCTCTAAAACCTGCTCTATTACTTGCAAATAAACTTCTGTTTTCCCCGATCCTGTTACACCATTCAGCAAAAAAGCTTCAAAATGGGACTCGCAATTTAGCCGGCTGACTACTAAACTTTGTTGCTTATTCAATACTAGACGGTTTTGTGTATTACAAATCGGCTTATCTACCAATTTTTCCTGCCACGGCTGTACAACAAAGTTCTGCTCTATCCCTACAATATAACCTTTATCTATAAGCCCTTTCCAAACTGTAGGACTACAAGCGGTTACTTTGTCAAAAAAAGTGTCCAATTGGCTGAGATCTGATAATAACGCTTGCTGTTTTTTTGCTCCCTTTAACTGACCGCTTGCTAACGCATTTTTCCCCTGTTCAGTGATTTGGAAACGTAAAGGAACAGAACGCTCACAACTTGCTCCTTGACGTAATTTGACAGGCAAAGCACTATGTAATACTTCACCAAAAGGTGCGTGATAATAATGGCTTGCCCATTCAAGCAGCTGCCACATTTCATCATCAAAAATAGAACGATCATCTAATACCGCTTTTACTTCTTTCAATTTTTCAGCTGGAATATCGCTGGTAGAGGTAAGATCAATCACAATCCCAATTTTATGTTGTTTACCAAAAGGAACGCTAACTCGAACGCCTTTTTCTGCTTGAACACCTTCTGGCAGAATGTAATCAAAATAACGTGCCAATGGTACTGGTAATGCCACTCTAACAAAATTCATCAAGATTTTATTTCACCTTTATTCAAACTATCCCAAATCAATAAAACAATCGATAAGCTAAGACAAATCATTAACAGATATGATTTAGCATCTAATATTTCACCAATTAAAAATGAGATGATTAGCATTACTAAGGGTTCAAAATAGCCTAATAGCCCTAGCACATTGACAGGAAGTAAGTTACTGGATCGGATATAACTAATAAATGCAATACAATTGACTAATCCAAATAGGATTAAGTAACCATAAAAGTAGGGGTTCTGTTGTTGTACAAAGGTAAGATCTGACTGTGCAACATAATAAACAGCAACAGGCAAACATAAACATAGCTCAACCACTAATGTTGCAAGGCTATTTATATCAAAATAACGGCGTAAAACAATATAAATAGGGTAACCAAATGCTGCAATAAAAGTCGCCCACGAAATGCTATTTGTTAAGATTAAATTAACAGCTACGCCAATGGCTGCAAACAGTAATGCTCCCCACTTTAATGGCGTGAAATGCTCTTTAAAAACAAGTTTGCCTAAAGCGGACGCAACAATTGGCAACAGTAAATAACCAATTGAAACAGGCAAAGCCTGCCCATTATTTGGGGCATATATGAAAAGCCATAATTGTACGCCGACATTCATTGCAAGTAATAAAATAATCAAAACAAGCGGTGGCTTCTTGACAATTTTTTGCCAAAGGTCATTAAAATCTTTTTGCTGAGAAAAAATAAATATAACCAATAAAATCAATGGAATTAAAACAATTACTCGTAAACCGAACATTCCCATATCATCAAGAGGCAGTAGCAATACCGCAAAATAGTAACCTGTGCCAAATAATATATTTGACAATATAGCAAATACAACGCCTCTAATCATTGGACCACCTATTTTTTGCTCTCTCATTCACCCATCACTTTACACATATCGTATCTAAAATACCTACATAAATTTATAATAAAAAAGAAGCTTAGTGGTAAGCTAAGCCCCTTATATATTCTTTCTTACTCTCGCTCACCACTTTGCTACGGCTATTTCTGCGAATAGGTTTGTAAGAATTTCGCTAATCGACTCATCGCTTCTTCTAGCTGATCAACGTGAGGCAATGTTACCACACGGAAATGATCAGGTTTTGGCCAATTAAACCCTGAACCTTGCACTAATAGCACTCGTTCCTGTTGTAACAAATCTAAAATGAACTGCTGATCATTTGTAATACCATACATTTCTGTATCAATTTTCGGGAACATATACATTGCGCCCATTGGTTTAACACAACTAATGCCTGGAATTTGCGTAATCAATTCATAGGCTTTGTTACGTTGCTCTAATAACCGCCCACCAGGTAAAATAAATTCATTGATACTTTGATAGCCACCCAATGCTGTCTGTATAGCGTGTTGCATTGGCGTATTCGCACATAATCGCATAGAAGAAAGTGTGTCTAAACCATCAATAAATCCTTTTGCTTGATGCTTTGGTCCATTTAACACCATCCAACCCTGACGAAATCCTGCCACCCGATAGGCTTTCGATAATCCATTATAAGTTACCGTTAATAAATCTGGGGCTAATGCTGCAAGGTGATGATGAACAGCGCCGTCATACACAATTTTTTCGTATATTTCATCAGATAACAACATCAAATTATGTTCACGGGCAATCTGAGCAATATCTAACAGTAATTGTCGGCTATATACTGCCCCTGTTGGATTATTTGGGTTAATCACTAAAATCGCTTTTGTTTTAGGAGTAATTTTAGACCGTATATCATCTAAATCAGGAAACCAGCCATTATCTTCATCACAAAGATAATGTACAGCTTTACCCCCTGCCAGGGTTGAAGCGGCTGTCCAAAGTGGGTAATCAGGAGCTGGAATTAAAATTTCATCTCCCTCATTGAGCAAAGCCTGCATTGACATTGTAATCAGCTCAGAAACCCCATTACCAATATAAACGTCATTTACATCAATATCTAGCAACCCTTTAAGCTGATAATACTGCACAATCGCTTTACGGGCAGAATACAATCCTTTGGAATCACAATAGCCTTGTGCTGTTGGCAAATTACGAATAACATCAACCAAAATTTCTGCAGGTGCATCGAATCCAAAAGGCGCTGGGTTACCAATGTTTAATTTTAAAATTTTATGCCCCTCTTCCTCAAGACGAATTGCCTCTTTATGAATTGGACCTCGAATATCATAACGTACATTCGCTAACTTATCAGTTTTTGTAAATCGCTCCATTTCATCTTCCTAATTGTAATT
The DNA here is from genome assembly GCF_013377275.1 of Vespertiliibacter pulmonis. Classification (NCBI taxonomy): domain Bacteria; kingdom Pseudomonadati; phylum Pseudomonadota; class Gammaproteobacteria; order Pasteurellales; family Pasteurellaceae; genus Vespertiliibacter; species Vespertiliibacter pulmonis. The sequence goes on along the minus strand of NZ_CP016615.1, from coordinate 1,227,761 downwards.
ATTTTATGCAAAAAACTTTACTCTACTCTGATTTACTAGGAAAAAAAAGGGGAAATAGGCTAAAATAACTCTATTTTTTAATACAAGCGGTTAAATTCGGCAGGAATTTTGCAAATGTCCCTTTTTACTGAATTAAAACAAAAACTTAGCCAACAATTAGATCGGCTTCCCAATGAACAAGCTGGACTAATTGAACTCAAGGCTAAAGTAACCTTAGAAAACCGTAATTTAGAAATCAATCTACTGAGCTGGTTAAAAGGACAAAGCACTTTTCCGCAATATTTTTGGCAAAGCCGAGATCAACAACTTACCTTTGCGACTATCGGCACAGTCATCCAATTTGATGAAATTAGCCACGCTCAACATTTCAGCCAACAAACTGGTTTTCGCCTTTTTGGTGGTATTAAATTTGAAGGGCAATGCCATTTCATTCTGCCTCGTTTAGTTTTGACAAAAAAAAGCGATCAACTAACCGCTTGCCTATACGTTAATCCACAAGAAAAAAGTAAGTACATTGAGCTAATAGATCAATTAGAATACTGTAGCAATGTACATTCAATTTTCCCAACACATATCTTATCAAGTAACAAAGTCAGCGATTTTCCTCGTTGGGAAGATTTGCTCCAAAATGCAATTCAAGCGATCAAACAGCAACAATTCTGTAAAGTTGTACTCGCTAACGCCACAACACTGACTGTTGAAGAACCTATCTCTGCCTATGATCTACTTACGGCTAGCCAACAAAAAAATACTGGGTGTTACCATTTTTTATGGGCTGAAAACGCCAATTCCACATTTATTGGCTCAAGCCCAGAGTGTCTTTACCAACGTAATGGCAGACAGCTACAAACAGAAGCATTAGCTGGAACAGTCGCTGTTACCCAAGATCTCAATCAAACTGAACATAACCGTCTATGGCTACTGAACGATAAGAAAAATATTCACGAAAACCAGCTTGTGGTAGATGATATACAGCAACATTTACAAGATTGTTGTGATGACATCTCTATCAATGAGATTGAGATTAAGAAACTTCATAATGTGCAACATTTACGCCGTAAAATTCAAGCCACATTACACCCAACCATAAATGATGCCGATTGCTTAACTCGTATTCACCCAACAGCTGCTGTTGCTGGCTTACCTCGTTCAAAGGCTTTAGCCTTTATTTCTTATAACGAAGGTTTTACTCGTGGTTGGTATGCCGCTGCGTTTGGATCTTTTTCCCAACATTCCTCAGAATTTTGTGTAGCGCTACGCTCAGGACTAGTTTCAAATAATCAGATTACATTCTATGCAGGTGCAGGTATTGTTGAGGATTCCCAAGCTCAATCCGAATGGCAAGAAATCGAACGTAAAGCATTGGCTCTAGCCAGCCTATTACAATAACTAATCAACGTAAAATAAAGCGGTTATCTTACCGCTTGTTATCCCCTTTTAACTTCAAATTTACTACTTCATCACGGTAAAAATAGATTTCATACTCTCTATTCTCCTTTTATATTCATTATATTTTCTTACTACGAAAATAATAAATAAAAAAACGCCCTTCCGAAGAAGGGCGTTTTATCAACAATCGTCTATAAGACTAGTATTAGCTTATCGCTATTACCATTGGTAACCTACACCAATTGATCCACCAATGTCACCTTGGGTATTCGCATTACCTTGAAGTTTCAAGATAAGCTTACCGTTATCGCTTGCACGTGAGTAGCCCACTGCAACCGCACTTTGACCTTTGAATGAACCTGCTGCTGCTGCCACCATTGATTTACCTGGAATGTAAACTTGTGGTAAGCCAGCTGCCGCATTTGCACCTGCAATCCCTGCACGGTTATTTTTGTTATTACGGTTGATACGGTTGCTTAAGTTATTCGCAACACCTTTCAACTGGCTAACATTAACCGCATCGGTATCTTTATGGCCTGGAGCAACATTTGTAATACGAGCAGGCGTTTTACCATCTGCTTGACTTACTTTAATATCTGTTCCATCCGTTGTGCTAAGTTTAGGTCCTGTTACAACACCATTTGCATCAGCTTTACCTAATTGAACGCTTTCGAAAATTGGATTTGCTGAAGTTGCAACAGTAACATCAGAACCAGAGCGTTTAATTTCAATGTTATTGCCCGCAACAACATTAACGTGGTTGCCTGCTGTAATACGTTTTGGTGCATTATCATTAGCAACAACTTTACCTGTTGATCCTGCTTCTGCTTTCACATCCAAGTTAAATCCTGAATTATTGATCGCTTTCGCAATATCACCTGCTTTCACAAATGCATTTGGATCTGTTGGAGCGGCAACTTTACCATCAGCTTCTACGCCATTTGGCTCTGTACCAAATGTAGTAGTGTTCACATTGTAAGTAATGTTCCCTGCCTCATTTGTTGATACAGTTGTACCATCACCATTTACAAAGTTAACTTTACCATCTGGTTTTGTTGCAGCAACACCATTCACATTAACATAGTTAAATAACTGATTACCATTTACAGCATTATGGCTACCAGATGAGATATCACCATCAGCAACATTACCTAATTTCGTTGGCGCACCCATTTCATTTGGTTTAGCCGCTGGGTTAATCATATTCGCAACTAAGTTTGCTGGAGCAACTTCCATTTCGGTTGGATTGCCATCTTCACCAACTTTGTAGAACTTATCGCCTACTTTCGCGACCGGTGTACCATCCGCTGCTGTGTATTGAACCGGTAAACCAACTACGTTATATGTTACATTAGTAACATCTTGACCTGTTTGTTCATCACGTTTCGTTACCGCTTTCGCAACAGTATTTCCACCATTTACAAAGTTCACAACATCATTTGGCGTTACTTTTTCTGTTTTCGCATCTTCCGTTGCACCTTTGTTAGCGTCTAGCGTTGATGTACCGTTTTGTTTCACAAAGAAACCTGATTTATTCACAGTTTGATCTAATTGATCTTTATTCACTGCTTGATCTGGTTTAGTTGCCCACGCTACGTTATCTAACGTTACTCCGCCTGTTCCTGCTGTAATTGTATCTTTCGCTTCAGGATTTGCTTTAATCGCTTCACCTTTCGCTTTTGAAACTGCTTCAGCTAATTCTGCCGGCGTTGCATTTGGATTTGCCGCTAAAGTATCTTTAACTGCTTTTTCCGCTGCTTTTTCAACTGCATCTTGAACATCGTAAGCCGCATTTGGTTTGCCGTTTTCATTCATACCGTTTGTTAACTGCGCACCTTTATTTAGCTTGCTCACATCTTCATTAGATAATGCCGTTGGCGCTGGCTGGCCTTCTGCTGCTGGCACTAAAGTACCGTCTGGATTAACTGCATCTTTCTCATAGAATTTGCCGTCATTCGCTTTTACGTACTCTTTACCTGTTGCATCGGTATATTTAAAGTCGATTGGTAAATCTACATCCACTTTAACCGTTGTCTCTGTAACTACCTTACCTGACGCATCTACTGCCGCTTTCGTTGCCAATTTCACATCGGTATTTTTACCATTCGCAAAACGTAAATTATCGTCTGGGTTTACACGCTCATCTTCATTTTTGAAGTCGTCCGCTGCAAGTAATTTATTTTGCTTACCAACTACAAAACCTGAACGTTGAATCGCATCAGCCACTTGGTTACCTGTAACTAAACCTGCTCCCGCATTTTTATTTTCAGTTACTCCAGCAACTTCTTGCGGATTCTCTTTCAATGTACCATCAGCCTTAAATTGGTCTGGTGCATAGAATTTATCACCCTGTTTGATTGCTACCGGTGCTGCATCTGCTTTTGGTTTACCTGTCTCTGTATCAATGTCTGCTGGGTTATAGTATTTATCCCCTACATTAACAAGCTTATTACCATCTTTTGATACTTCGCTTGTAATAACATCGCCTACATTTACTGACACAGTAATTTCACGAACACCCGTCGTCGCATTAGTTTTACCCGTAACTTTCGCTAAACCTTCGCCAATAAAATCAACTTTATTTGCATTACGAACTTGATCGGTATATCCACCTTCTGTCTGTGGTGCTCCAACTACCCAACCCATATCTTTCAGATCGGCTACGGTAACTGCATTGGTATTGGTTGAATTTGCTAAGTCTAACAAACCACCTGTACCTGATTTAGTTCCATCTACAACCTGTTTCTCTACATTTGGATTCGCTTTACCATCAGTAACATCACCTGCTTTATACCAGTTACCATCATTAGCTTTCACAAGAGCATCGCCATTGCTATTTTTCGCTGTATTATCACCGCTATTAATAACTTTAGCCCCTTGCTCAACATTACCTAATGTCGTTGGCGCACCCATTTCATTTGGTTTAGCCGCTGGGTTAATCATATTCGCAACTAAGTTTGCTGGAGCAACTTCCGTTGTGGTTGGATTACCATTTTCATCAACTTTGTAGAACTTATCGCCTACTTTCGCGACCGGTGTACCATCCTCTGCTGTGTATTGAACCGGTAAACCAACTACGTTATATGTTACATTAGTAACATCTTGACCTGTTTTTTCATCACGTTCCGTTACCGCTTTCGCAACAGTATTTCCACCATTTACAAAGTTCACAACATCATTTGGCGTTACTTTTTCTGTTTTCGCATCTTCCGTTGCATTTTCGTTAGCGTCTAGCGTTGATTTACCGTTTTGTTTCACAAAGAAACCTGATTTATTCACAGTTTGATCTAATTGATCTTTATTCACTGCTTGATCTGGTTTAGTTGCCCACGCTACGTTATCTAACGTTACTCCGCCTGTTCCTGCTGTAATTGTATCTTTCGCTTCAGGATTTGCTTTAATCGCTTCACCTTTCGCTTTTGAAACTGCTTCAGCTAATTCTGCCGGCGTTGCATTTGGATTTGCCGCTAAAGTATCTTTAACTGCTTTTTCCGCTGCTTTTTCAACTGCATCTTGAACATCGTAAGCCGCATTTGGTTTGCCGTTTTCATTCATACCGTTTGTTAACTGCGCACCTTTATTTAGCTTGCTCACCTCTTCATTAGATAATGCGGTTGGCGCTGGCTGACCTTCTGCTGCTGGCACTAAAGTACCGTCTGGATTAACTGCACCTTTCTCATAGAATTTGCCGTCATTCGCTTTTACGTACTCTTTACCTGTTGCATCGGTATATTTGAAGTCGATTGGTAAATCTACATCCACTTTAACCGTTGTCTCTGTAACTACCTTACCTGACGCATCTACTGCCGCTTTCGTTGCCAATTTCACATCGGTATTTTTACCATTCGCAAAACGTAAATTATCGTCTGGGTTTACACGCTCATCTTCATTTTTGAAGTCGTCCGCTGCAAGTAATTTATTTTGCTTACCAACTACAAAACCTGAACGTTGAATCGCATCAGCCACTTGGTTACCTGTAACTAAACCTGCTCCCGCATTTTTATTTTCAGTTACTCCAGCAACTTCTTGCGGATTCTCTTTCAATGTACCATCAGCCTTAAATTGGTCTGGTGCATAGAATTTATCACCCTGTTTGATTGCTACCGGTGCTTTTCCTTCTTTCGGTTTACCTGTCTCTGTATCAATGTCTGCTGGGTTATAGTATTTATCCCCTACATTAACAAGCTTATTACCATCTTTTGATACTTCGCTTGTAATAACATCGCCTACATTTACTGACACAGTAATTTCACGAACACCCGTCGTCGCATTAGTTTTACCCGTAACTTTCGCTAAACCTTCGCCAATAAAATCAACTTTATTTGCATTACGAACTTGATCGGTATATCCACCTTCTGTCTGCGGTGCTCCAACTACCCAACCCATATCTTTCAGATCGGCTACGGTAACTGCATTGGTATTGGTTGAATTTGCTAAGTCTAACAAACCACCTGTACCTGATTTAGTTCCATCTACAACCTGTTTCTCTACATTTGGATTCGCTTTACCATCAGTAACATCACCTGCTTTATACCAGTTACCATCATTAGCTTTCACAAGAGCATCGCCATTGCTATTTTTCGCTGTATTATCACCGCTATTAATAACTTTAGCCCCTTGCTCAACATTACCTAATGTCGTTGGCGCACCCATTTCATTTGGTTTAGCCGCTGGGTTAATCATATTCGCAACTAAGTTTGCTGGAGCAACTTCCGTTGTGGTTGGATTACCATTTTCATCAACTTTGTAGAACTTATCGCCTACTTTCGCGACCGGTGTACCATCCTCTGCTGTGTATTGAACCGGTAAACCAACTACGTTAACAGACACATTACTCGTTTTACCATCTTCACTTGTTGTGACTACAGACTTTGTATTACCGCCGTCAACAAAATTCACCGTATCATATGGCTTAACAAAGTCTTTTGCATCGCCATTATTTTGTAGATTCCAACCCGCATTTAATACATCACCTACTGTTGCTGCATGTTTGTAATCTGCTTGCTCTAAGTTTGGTACATCTTGAGATTTAGTAGCAGGATTAGGGTTTTCATCACTAGGAATGCCATTGAATGTATCTGGTAAAGTACTAGTTACATTAGTAATTGGTTTATTACCTGCATCAATACCATCTTTATTGATCGTTACTGGCCCAACCGTTAAGCTACCATTTGGCGTTAAATTAATGTCTTTTGATAATTGAACAAATAATTTACCGTCTTTTGCATTTACGCCGATATTGTTCTCAGTAAGAGTAGCATTATCCGCTCCACCAACAATATCAAGTTGTGAATTTAATGTCTTATTGATAACAGTTTCATTATCACCTTTAAATTTCAAACCATCATTCAGTGTTGCAATAACTTCTGTAGCACCAGTTTCTGTTATATATTCAAAGCGAGTCTTCTCTTTTTCACCATCTTTTGGCTCAACGCCACTCGGTCCTTTATTGATAGTTAAAGCTGCAGCCGTCTCTGGCATATCATCTTTTATCTCTCCTTTACCTAAGACAATAGTCGCATTATCACCAAAAATGCCTACCATCTCACCTTTTTCGCCATGAACTTTAACTTCACCATTACCTGCATTATCTTCCAGAATAACTGATGGCGCGCCTAAAGTACCATCGGTAGTTGCATTACCACGGCTACCTCCAACACTAATTGAAGTTACATTCAAGTCTGTTTTCGTCGCTACTTCATAACCATTTTCAACTTGGGTAATCTTAATATTAGTTCCCGCATCTAAAGTGAAGTTTTCACCTGGGTTAATCTGTTTTCCTTCTGCTGAAGCAGTACTATTACCTAATAAACCACCATTTTCCTTAGCTACTAAGTTAAAGCCTGATTTATTAATCGCTTCTGCAACTTTACTTGCATTCATTAGGCTTGCACCTTGATCTTTTGGCACATCAACTCTACCTGCCGATCCAGCCGTCGTGTTTGGCGTTAAGGTTGTGGTCTTTACACTTACTGTATAAGTTGTACCATTATTAGTATCTACATGTGGAGTTACAGTTACTGGACCTGTCGCATCAACAAACGTTTTGCTTGCATTTAACTGGCTTAAGTTCACTGCATCATTTGGATCTGTACCATTTGCTACATTACCAATTTTTGCTGGATCGCCATTTGCTTTGCTTACATTTAAACCATCTGCTGTTGGCGTTAAGTTTACTGTACCCGCCTCATTCGTTAGATTCACTGATTTGAACTCTGGGTTCTCTGAGAATACGATCTCTAAGTTACCCGCTGAAGTAACGTTGGTCCCCACATTTTTGTTTGAACCACCTTCAGCTAAACCACCTTTGATATTTAGGGTTGAGCCTAATTTTTGCGTCGTATTCGCACCATTATTTTGGTTACCTGCAAAGGTAAGCGGTAAGTTTACTGAGGCATTTAACGCATTGATTGCATCACCAACAGTATTATGACCTTCTACGTTTGAACCATTTGGCATTGCTACATTAAAGGTCGGTTTATCAATCGCACCCGTTGTGGTATTAAATTTAGCGCCACCACCTAATACGTTTGCGGTTGTATCACCTAATGTATATAACTGGCTACCGTTTACCGCATCTTTGCTGTCTGAAGATAACTCCGCTGGAGCAACATTAGTAATTTTAACTGGTGCACCCGTTGCATTACCAACTTGTAAGTTACCATCATCATTAGCAGTTAAATTAACTGGTTTTGTATCATTACCTAACGTAATACCATTAGTTGAATTTACATGCGTAAAGCTCACGTTTTCCGCTGTTGAATAAGTGAAGTTTTGACCTTCTTGTTTCACAACAAGGTTTTTGCCTGCTTTAAAGGTTACTACCTCACCAGCCTTCACTAATTCTTTCGTTGCATTACCGTCTAAATTACCACCTGCTGTTGCAACCCAACCAGAATTATTAATTGCATTTGTTAAGTTTTCCGCAGTAACTAATTTAGTTTTATCAGCCTCTGCTGGTTTCACAACTTTACCTAAATTGGCTGAATCAGCTGCCTCATCTACAGTTAAATCAGTTGTTTCAATTGGCTTAACTTTCGCTTTAATTGTTACTGTTGATTTATTATTATCAGTTGTGACAACAACATCTGTGGTTTCTTTGTCACCTGATACAAATTCAACCGTATCATAAGGTTTAACGAAATCAACATCTTCTGCATCACCACCTGCAGTTTTCGCACCACGTAAATTCCAACCTGCATTTAACACATCGCCCACTGTTGCTGCGTTAGTTAATTGCGCATCAGATAATTGTGGAGCGTCTTGTTTTAATGTTGGCTCACTAGTATTTTTGGTAACTGGTAATGTACCATTTAAATTAGTGATCGTAGCTGGCTTACCTGCATCTCCAACAGTCAGAACTGGCTTATCTGCAGTACCTGTTGAGGTTAAATTCAATGGTTTTGTTGAATCACCTAATGTAATTCCGTTTGTTGAATTAACGTGCGTAAAATCAACCGTATCTTTCGTTGCATAGGTAACATTGTTACCCTCTTTTTTGATTTTTAAGTTTTTACCTGCTTTGAAGATCGCTTCATCGCCTGGGCTTACTTTAGACTTATTATTACCAGCTAGATCCGCAAAATCTACATCATCACGGGCAATATTTAAGTTCCAACCTGACTTTTTGATCGCCTCTGCAACAGTTGTGCCATTAACAAGCTTATCGCCATTAGTAACATCACCAACTGCACCCGTTGTATTATCAACAGGAATGTCTGTGGTTTCGAATTTAGCGTTAATTGTAATTTTTTTGCCGTCTTGAGCTAAATCAATATTGTCGCCTGCCTCAAGCTGCATTAAATTACCTGATTGAATAAGTGCTGGATCAGTTGGCTCTCCATCATCCGCAGAGTTTACTGTTCCTGTTCCTTTTACTGCTTGTAAACGGAAACCTGAGTTATTCACCGCATCAACTAACGTTTTACCTGTAACAACGAGGTCATCAGTAGTAGCCTTATCTAATGCCCCCGTTGGTTTAGACCTATTATTCTTATTACCTGCTGTACCTTTAGCGGTTGGAATCTGTTTAACGGTCTTTAACGAAACAACAATATTTGGGTTTTCATTATTAGCCTCCAACGCAGTTTCAACTAATCCTGTTGCACCATCACCATCTGCATCACCCAAAATGCTCAGCGTTTTGCCATTACCAACATCACTCTCATTACCATCACCTGCCGCTGCGGTAAATTTATACGGTTTTTGTGGCGGAGTTTTTGTTTTAATGGTGATATTTTTATCATTTTGGCTGATTTCAATACCATCGCCTGCGGTGAAGGTTACTGTGTTACCTGGATTTACTAATTTTGAACCTGTATCAGTTCCCTTAGTTCCAGTGCCTGTTGTGCCAATAGCAACATTCCAACCAGAGTTGTTAATAGCATCCCTCACGCTTTCTGCTTTAACAAAGCCAGCTTCATCTCCATCAACTTTTAGCGAACCATTAGGATTAGCAGAAACGTTTTGTGAAGCAACATCAAAGGTAATTGATGCAGGACCTTTGCCTGTCATATTCAGCTTAGTATTAAGACCATCGACAAAATTAACTTGATCTCCAGGTCTAATATGATCCCATTCTGCACCATTCTTGTTTAACTGCCATCCTTTGCCAAGCTCATCCATAGCGACATAAAGCTGTGAACCATTGATTGCATCTGTAGAATCACTGCTAATTTTACCTGCACCAACGTTTTTAATTTGGCGCTCTTTCCCTCCACTCCCCACGCTAACATACAGACCATCGTGAGCAAAATTGTTACCAGCAAAACGACTACTCTCATAAGTCATTTTTTTACCATCGGCATAGTTAATAACAGCATCAGGTGCTTTCTTAGCCGCTGATGCTGCTGAATTAGCACCTAGAACGACAGATTCTTTAGTTCCAACAGTAACATCTGAGCCTAATACAACCGTTTTTTCCCCAGTAATCACATTATTATGGCCAAGTGCCACTGCTTTTTCTGCTTTTGATTGTGAAAAATGACCTATTGATACCGCATCTTTCGCTGTTGCAAAAGCTGCCGTACCAATAGCAATAGTATCGTCGGCGTGAGCATGGCTGTATGAACCAATTGCATAAGCATTAAATTCCGTTGCATTTGCATGGTCACCTAATGCTAATGATGATTTGGCAGTCGCCTGAGAATTAGGACCAATTGAAACTGCTAAATCTTTAACTGCCTTACTATTTGTTCCTGCAGCAATAGAATTTTCACCTGATGCATACGATCTATTACCCATTGCCATTGCCGAATTATTCTTAGCTTTAGCTCTGTTTCCTAATGCAATTGTTGATTCGCCTGATGAAGCTCCCGCTGCCAACGTTTCTGCCAAGTCACGGTTAATATGCTCTAATGTTTTCTTTGCACGCTCGTTAAGTGCATTTGCTCGACCATAGATAAATTTATTATAGGCATTTGGATCAGCATCAAATTTAGCTTTTGCTGCTGCTACATCTGCTGTAGTGTCTGCAACGGCTTTTTCAGCGATAGTCTTCTGTCCTTGCAATATTCCCATTTGTGCTCCGGTATACCCACCAGCAATAGCATTGTCACCAATTGCAATTGATGAAGTCCGGTAAGCAGCAGCCCGGTGACCAATTGCAGTAGCAAATTGCGAATTAACACCACCATATTCCATACCAGTCATTGCATCATAACCAATTGCTTCAGATTTCTGGCTTCTTGCTGAAGAACCGTAACCAACTGACGTTGCCCCAAAATTTCCTGACTCGCCAAAAATAATAGGTGCCGCAGATTTATTTGTGCTTAACCAAGTTCTATCCATAGTACCTGATAACGTACCGATACTTGTCGTTAAATAACCACCTGCAGCCGTTGCAGAACCAAGCGCAACGCCACCATTTTTATTGCCGCCAATATAAGAATACGCACCAACAGCAACGCCACCATGATATGGTTCAAGCCAAGCACGAGAACTCATATTGTCTGCTTCAGCCCCTGCCCCTAATGCGATAGATGGTCCTGCGACAACCGTACCATACCCCACTGCAGTACTAAAAGAGTCACTACCACCGCCGCCTAGGTAAACTTTATTACCTACAACGACATCTCCACCATTACCTGTCGATTGGTTATCAATCTGATAGCCAATTAAAATTTGGCTATCTCGTATATTATTATTAGCTCCGCTATTACTGTCATTTTCACCAACACGGATCGTATATCGCCCACCTGTCTCACTTTTATCGCCGTATGCATTAGGCGTGGAATAATGAGTCATTGATGCGCCGCTCGGTAAAATCTCAATATTCTTTTTATTACTATCTGCTTTAGCAAAAAGAGTGCCTTCTGTAGTAGCAGCTAAAGCACTACCAGCACCAATCACTGTTGCCACCGCTAGACTCGCTTTCGCTAACGATGATGATTTTGTTTTGCCTTTTGCTCGGCTAACTTCAGAAACCGCCACCCAGCTTTGCGTTGCGTGATTCCAAATTACTCTAAAAATTTTATTCATAAAATGACCTTTTATTACTAGAAACTGTAAATAATGAAATTAATTCTCATTTATTTACTATTATTCTTTCCCGCCTCAATCCCTCAAGGACAGATGTATTTATTAGCACTCAGCATACTAATAACAGACACAATTTACACAAATGGAAAGAGTGCAAATTACTCTTATCGTAGAAAAAATTACCTATCCTGTCAATTTTATTTGTTCAATCACTCCCGATTATCTAGCCTATAAATTAAACTGAATAAACTTTACAAAAATGGCTTAAATATGATGCAAAAATGGTTAAGTTTAATACAATTTTTTTAGACAAAATGACATAAGTAACCATAGTAAAAATATGGCTAAAAATAATCGCATAGGAAGGGCATCAAATAGTATTGCATTACTATATGATTTTTATAACTGAAGAAAGAAAAAAACCAAGAACATTTTGTTCTTGGCTTTTTATTAAGTTTGGTAAATATCTTCCCCTGTTCGCCGTGTTTTCAACAAGCGTAAAATCCACACATACTGTTCTGGGTGTTTAGCCACAAAATACTCAATGACTTTATTCATTTCTCGAGCCGCTTGTTCTAATGATCCGCTAAATACCATCGGTGGTAATATTTCGATTTGATATATGCCTTTTTCAGCATTATAAATCGGAAACATAGGGATAACTTCAGCATTGGCTACCTTTGCCATTCGGTTTAACCCCGGTAATGTTGCTTTTTCAGTTGCGAAGAAATCAACATACACACTATGTTCTTCACCGTAATCTTCATCAGGCAGAAAATAACCTAGCTCCCCTTTACGCACATCAGCTAAAAAAGGTTTTAATCCATTTTGACGAGCGTGCATTTTGCCACCAAAACGCTCCCGTGTACGATTCCAAAGCCAATCTATTAACGGATTACGATGTGGATGATACATTCCCGTCATCGGCATTCCAAGCGTATGCATTACAACACCTGCAGCATCAACAGACCATGTATGTGGCACAAGTAATATTACATTTTTACCTGCCGCTCGTGCTTTTTTCACATATTCTAACCCGCTAAATTCACTTCTTTTTTGTAAATGTGCAACAGGACGCACCGTTGTTTCACCAATCGCTAACATTGTTTGTGAAACAGTGATAAACATTTTTTCAATAACATCTGCCCGCTTGCTCTCTGACCAATCTGGAAAACAGTAACGTAAATTAACATTTGCACGGTGATACTGTTTTTTATTCCGTTTTTTCAAATAAGCAGTAACTCTTTTTCCAATAAAGATAGCGAGCTTATCTCTCAAACGGTATGGTACATAAGCTAAGATCGTTAAAAATAAAATCCCTATCCAAATGCCCCAATATTTAGGGGCTAAAAAAGCGAGTGAAAATTTGTGTTGATAGCCTACTTGATAGGTTTCACGTTCCATTTTTTGCCCTATATAAGTTATGTGATTTCTGCTTCTTACGTTGATCAATTAAATTCTTCAACCCTAAAAGAATTCCCAGCCCGATAAATGCACCCGGTGGCAAAATAGCCAATAGCAATCCTGAATCAATATGCAGAAGATCCATTTTTGCCCCTTTTGCCCAGCTGCCTAATAGTAAATCTAAACCATCAAATAACGTGCCATTTCCAATAATTTCTCGCAAAGCTCCTAGTAAAATAAGGCTTAACAATACACCTAGCCCCATTGAAAAACCATCAAATGCAGAATGTAAAATACTATTTTTAGAAGCAAACGCTTCTGCACGCCCAATAACAATACAGTTTGTAACAATCAAGGGAATAAAAATTCCTAATGACTGGTAAACAGGATAGGCAAACGCATTCATCAATAGTTGAATTGTGGTTACCGCTGTGGCAATAATCATTACATAAATCGGAATACGAATATCGTGCGGTATCCACTTCCGAAAAACAGAAACCGCCGTATTGGTAATCACTAATACTAATAATGTCGCTACCCCCAATCCAAGTGCATTAGTTATATTATTCGATACAGCTAACAAAGGACAAAGCCCTAATAATTGAACTAATGCTCCATTATTTGACCACACCCCTTGTGTAAAAAGGGTTTTCCACATAGAAGGTTCTACAGAATGTTTTTCTTCTACAATCTGTTTAATGGGGATTTGATTCTCTAACATTTTCTGCCCTAATTATTTTTCGCTACCTAAATAAATATAACGTCAATTCAATAAATTTAGTTACATTGCTCAAAAGTGTCAGTGACGTTAGGCTGGCTATTCAATGTTTCTATTGCCCAATTACCACTTTTTCTCACCATATTAACAACCGCTCTTGGTGTAATTGTTGCCCCCGTAAATTGGTCAAACTGGCCACCATCTTTCTTCACTGCCCATTGTTCCTGATTATCTGGATTAAATGGTTGATTAGAAAAATCGTAAATCCAGTCTGACACTCGGGTTTCAATTTTATCTCCAAGCCCTGGTGTTTCTTTATGTTCAAGTGTTCGCACACCAAGAATTGTACCTTTTGGGTCAATTCCAATCAGCAGAACAATATTGCCTGAATAGCCATCTGGTGCGGTGGCTTGAATAGCATAAGCGGTTGGTTCTTGCTGTTTTTTTGCAATAAATATTTTATTTAGAAATGGGAACTCAGGTAAATTTATCTTTTTACAGGTTGCCAATAAATCATTATCAAAATAGTTTTGTGGGACAACTTCCAATAATAACTGCCGTTGCTGTTGAGCAGTTACTTGCTCAATTTTAGATTGAGTGAGTAAATAAATTGCCGTTGAAATTGCAGTACAGATCAACGCAACAAGACCAAGAATCAGCCCATAACGCAATGTAATTTTTGATGTTTTCATCTATTTTCTCTTACTCTTTGTACCATATAAACGGGGTTGGGTATAATGATCAATCAATGGCACACAAATATTCGCTAGTAATACAGCAAATGCAATGCCATCAGGATAATTTCCATAATAGCGGATAAGATAAATCAATAGCCCAACTAATCCGCCAAAAATAAGTTTACCTTTTGGCGTAATAGAAGCAGAAACGGGATCAGTTGCAATAAAAAATGCACCAAACATCATCGCACCACTTAAAAGATGATGGGGCATTGACCACGCACAGTAAGTTAGCAAATCTGTCATTCCACTTAATATTGCAAACACAACTAATATTGAAAACGGAATTTGCCAATGAATAATACGTTTGTAAATTAAGACTAAGCCTCCAGCTAAAAAGGCAAGATTGATCTGTCCCCAACCACCAAATAGCACTTGATCACTTAATTGAGCTGATAACGTTTCAAGTTTATTAAGATCTGTGATTTTAGATAAGGTTGTTTTAGCACCATCTAACACGGTTGCTTGCGTAATACCATCAGCACTATTAATTAATTGATGAATGGAAAACCCATCAGACGTTATGCCACTAAAAATGAGTGAAAAACTATCCCCCAAAGTAGGGGGTTCACTTAATAAATCTAATGGAGGTAGCCAAGATGTCATTTGTAATGGAAAAGAGACTAACAAGAAGGCATAACCAATCATTGCAGGATTAAATAAATTTTGTCCCAAACCACCATAAACGTGCTTAGCTAACAATAACGACACAGCAATTCCAATTAAAATTAGCCAATAAGGAGCATAGGGTGGAATTGCCATTGCTAAAATCAATGCGGTTAAAATGCCTGATAAATCTTCAACATAAAAAAGAATATGTTTATTGCGTAATTTTGCGACCAAAAGTTCAATAACAATCGCCAAGCTCACTGCCAAAGCAATTTGAATTAGCACTCCATAACCAAAAAAATAGCACATCATTCCCAAAGCAGGCAACATTGCAGCAATAACCCACAACATAAAATTTGCCGTAAGATTGCTCGAATGGGTATGTGGTGAGCTAATCATTTTAAACATGAATCTTTTCCTTTTACTTTTAATACTAAGGTAGAACTTTTAAATTTTTGGTAAATGCAAATTAAAACGAGCAGTAAACACTCGAATTGCAATTACAGTAACCACAGTTGCAACATCAACCCAATTACTTTCAAAGCCTGCATCACGGAAGAGAATAAAAATAATACCACCAATTAAACTTGCCGTTACATAAACTTCTCGTTGCAAAATCGTTGGCACTTCATTGCGTAAAATATCCCGAATTAAACCACCAAAACAGCCCGTTACTCCGCCTAAAGCAATACAAATTAACGGATGTAAGCCAAAATTTAACCCTTTTTGTACTCCAATTACTGTAAATACACCTAAGCCAATCGCATCAAAAATAAATAATCCTAGCTGCCAGCGGTGAGATCCCAAGCGTTTTTTACAAATTGCTGTGATAATTACTGCAAGGCTAATCATCAATACATAAATAGGTTGTTTCATCCAAAACACGGGGGTACTACCGATCATCACATCTCGTAGCGTACCACCACCCACTCCAGTAACAAATGCTAACACAAACATACCGAAAATATCCATTTTATGCTGTCGGGCAGCAATCGCACCTGAAATTGCAAATACAATTGTTCCAATTAAGTCTTGAACAAATAGAAAAGACCACGGGAAAGACGGAAAAATATCAGTAATTGCCATCATCATTTGAACCTCACTGTATTATTGTTTAAGTTGAGCCTCTTTTTTTGCTTTGGCTCGAGCAATAGCTGCGGCTACAGCGGCTTTGCGTGGGTCTATATCTTGTTCTGCCACTTCGTCTTTAACTACCTTAGTTGCCAAAGAGTGTTCCGAACTCATCGCTTGCACATCTTCCCTTTGGTTCTCTTGAGATGAATGCTGCTGTTGAGCTTTTCTTGCTTTGGCTCGAGCAATAGCTGCGGCTACGGCTGCTTTGCGTGGATCTGCATCTTGTTCTGCCACTTCGTCTTGAACCGTTTTATTTGCAAAAGAATGTTCCGAACTCACCGCTTGCACATCTTCCCTTTGATTTTCTTGAGATGAATGCTGCTGTTGAGCTTTTCTTGCTTTGGCTCGAGCAATAGCTGCGGCTACAGCGGCTTTGCGTGGATCTGCATCTTGTTCTGCCACTTCGTCTTGAACCGTTTTATTTGCAAAAGAATGTTCCGAACTCACCGCTTGCACATCTTCTCTCTGGTTCTCTTGAGATGAATGTTGCTGTTGCGCCTTTCTCGCTTTAGCTCGGGCAAGCGCTGCTGCTACGGCTGCTTTGCGTAGATCTGCATCTTGTTCTGCCACTTCGTCTTGAACCGTTTTATTTGCAAAAGAATGTTCCGAACTCACCGCTTGCACATCTTCCCTTTGGCTTTCTTGAGATGAATGTTGCTGTTGAGCTTTTCTTGCTTTGGCTCGGGCAAGCGCTGCTGCTACGGCTGCTTTGCGTGGGTCTGTATCTTGTTCTGCCACTTCGCCTTTAACTGCCTTAGTTGCCAAAGAATGTTCTGAACTGACCGCTTGTTCTGCTTGTTTTGCTAAACGTCTAGCTCTACGTTGTGCCATTAAATCACTATTATCTGGCTCGCCATTAGCTTTTACCACAATATTTGGCGATGGGTTAGCTTGGGTTGCCTGAGATTCTTCATTTTTCTTCGCTTTTAAACGAGCTAATGCGGCTTTTACTGGATCTTCTCCAGCACTATTTGCTACTTCTTCTCGGCGTTTTTCTGCTGCTTGTTGAATACGAGCCGTACGAGCTTCTTTTTCTTTGTTTAAACGTGCTTCACGAGCTTCAAATCGTTGTTTTGCTTCTTCAGCTTTGCGAGCTTTCTCTTCAACTTCGGCAATTTTTGCTTTTTCCTGACGGAAATATTGAATTAATGGAATATAACTCGGGCAGACATAAGCACATACCCCACATTCAATACAGGCGTCAAGATGATATTCCGTTGATTTTTCGTGATTTTCTGAACGAGCAAACCAATAAAGCTGTTGCGGTAACAGCCCAACAGGGCAAGCGTCTGAACAACTTGAACAGCGGATACAGCTTCGCTCTGGTTGCGGTGGAGCATATTCAAAATGATCGGGGGCAATAATACAGTTTGCTGTTTTCGTAATCGGTGAATGTAACGAGGGTAAAATAAAGCCCATCAATGGCCCACCAAGAAAAACGGGAAAACGCTCATCTTGTTGATAATCAACCTGTTCAAGTAAATGTAAAATGGGTGTACCAAGCCTTGCCCAAACATTCCCTTTATTACGCACTTTATCACCTGTTAGGGTAACAACTCGCTCAATAAGCGGTTCATCATCAATGATCGCTCGTTTAACGGCAAATGCTGTTCCCACATTATGCATTACAATGCCTAACTCGATGGTTCGTTTACCTTGCGGAATTTCTAAGCCTGTTAAAATTTGGACTAATTGATCGCTTGCACCAGACGGATATTTAGTTGGAATAACACGTAAACTAATATCATTAGCTCCTTTAAGAGCATTTTTAACCGCTTCAATTGCTTTTGGCTTGTTATCTTCAATCGCTAGTATTACCTCTTCTGGGCGTAACACATACCGCAAAATACGAATGCCTTCTAAAAGCTCAAAGGGATAGTCTTGCATTAAGCGATCATCACAGGTAATGTAAGGTTCACATTCTGCACCATTGATAATCAATACCTTACAACGTTTTTCTGCAAAACTAAGTTTACTAGACGTTGGAAATACTGCGCCGCCTAAACCTGCAATGCCTGCTTGGTAAATTTTTTGGATAATCTCACCGCTTGTTAGTTGTAAAAAATTCTCAACTGGCTTACGTTCTATCCATTGATCTTTGCCGTCTGTTTCGATCACAATCGTTAATTCAGCAATACCCGAAGGGTGAGAAGATACATACGGCTCAATACCAACAATTTTCCCCGATGTCGGGCTATGAACAGGTAATTGACGGAAATTATCTCCTTGGGTTAATGGTTGCCCTTTTAGGACACTCTCACCAAGTTTAACGATCACCTCGCCTGCGCTCCCAGAATGTTGTACTACTGGCACATAGAAATATTTAGGCAAATGTAATGTACGAATCGGTTTTTGATTCGATTGTTTTTTCATTTCAGGCGGGTGAATTCCACCTGGGAACTCCCATAATTTACCTTGGCGAATACGGCTTAATACATTATTTTGCATTATTATTCTCCGTAGTGCCTACCACCCATTTTTTCTTAAGTTCTGTTGTATTTAACACGGGGATAATTAAATTTTGATCAAATTGCCAATTCCATTTTTGGGCGGTTGGTTTAACGCTAATCATCTCGATACAATCCGTAGGACAAGGTGCAACACACAATTCGCAACCAGTACATAAATCAGCAATGACGGTGTGCATTGCTTTGTTTGTGCCAATAATTGCATCAACAGGACAAGCTGCAATACATTTTGTACAGCCAATGCATCTATCTTCGTGAATGAGAGCAACTTTCGTTTCTGGTGCTTGGGCATCTGTTTCTGGTACCTCAACGCCCATTAGTTCCGCAATCTGCACAATAACAGGCTGCCCACCTGGAATACATTTGGTAATTTCATCGCCATTGGCAACCGCTTCCGCATAGGGCTTACAGCCCGGATAGCCACATTGACCACATTGGCTTTGGGGCAAAATCGCATCAATTTGTTCAACAATCGGATCGGCTTCTACTTTTAATTTAATTGAAGAATAGCCTAAAATTGCACCAAAAATTAGTGCAATAAATGCAATAATGCCAATGATGATAAAAATATAAAATACGGTTTGCTCAGACATTACATTTTAACCAAGCCAGTAAAGCCCATAAATGAGAGCGACATTAGCCCTGCGGTAATTAAAGCGATCGAAGCACCTTGAAAAATAGTAGGTATATCTGCCGCCACTAAACGTTCACGCAGCGCAGAAAAAAGCACTAAGACAAGGGAAAAACCAGCTGAAGCACTAAAGCCATACAAGACAGATTCCACTAAATTGTTAGATAGATTGACATTTAATAATGCAACCCCCAACACCGCACAATTTGTTGTGATAAGAGGGAGGTAAATGCCTAGTAAACGATAAAGCGTAGGGCTTGTTTTATGCACAATCATTTCAGTTAATTGCACAATTACTGCAATCACTAAAATAAAGACTAAAGTTCTAAGAAATTGAATATTTAACGGCACTAAAATATAACTTTCCACTAAATAAGCTGATAACGAAGCAACCGTTAGAACAAATGTTGTTGCCATTCCCATTCCAATAGCTGTTTCAATTTTCTTTGATACGCCCATAAAAGGGCAGATCCCTAAAAACTTTACTAAGACGAAATTATTGATTAGGGCTGTGCTAATCACTAACAAAATATATTCAATCATATCCCACAAACCTATCGCAAAAATGTGAACTATTATCCTTTTTTTCCTCAGATTGAACAAGGGAAAAGAAAAGTAATTAACTAACAAATGCCAATGCTTGCTCAACAACCTCAATACCAGCCCCCGCTAGATGAGCGTTTTCACTTAGGTGGCGTCGCCACTGTCTTGCCCCTTTACAATGCTGAAATGCTCCTAACATTGGACGAATAAGATGATTAAGATATACCCCTTGGCTTAATTGCTGTTCAATATAAGGGAACATCTGTTCTACCGCTTGTCTAGCGGTTACTTCAGGAAGATTTTTGTCAAATAATTCACGATCAACTTGCCCCAACAAAGACGGATTTTGATAGGCTTCACGCCCAATCATTACCCCATCAACAAAACGTAAATGCTGTTTAGCTTCCTCAAGTGTTTTAATTCCACCATTGATACTGATCTTTAAATGGGGGAAATCTTTCTTAAGCTGATACACTCGTTCATAATCCAAAGGTGGAATTTCCCGATTTTCCCTAGGGCTTAACCCCGATAGCCACGCTTTACGTGCGTGTACAATAAAATCATTGCAATATGGTTGAATTTTTTCAATAAAATCGCATAAAAATTCATAGCTATCTAGATCATCAATGCCTATACGATGTTTAACCGTAACAGGAATATTTACTACTTCTCTCATTGCTTCAACACAACGAGCAACCAATTCAGCATTCCCCATTAAACACGCACCAAACATTCCATTTTGCACTCGGTCTGAGGGACACCCTACATTCAAGTTGATTTCAGCATAATGACGTTCTTCAACTAATTTAGCACATTCAGCTAACTGACGAGGATCACTTCCCCCCAACTGCAATGCAACGGGATTTTCGGCAAGATCAAAGCCCAGTAGATCGTATTTTGCATTTAAAATTGCAGGAGCCGTTATCATTTCACTATATAACAAAGCCTGTTGGGTAAATTGCCGATGAAAATAACGGCAATGACGTGTTGTCCAATCTAGCATTGGGGCAACAGAAAATCGCCCACGGTAAAAAGTTTGTTCCATTTTACTTATCCAATTACTTATCCAAAAAATGTAAGCGGTAAGATTTACAAAATCTTACCGCTTGTCGTTTATCTTTATTAAGGATCATACTATAAAATAGCCTCAAGTTGAATTTCTTCCCTTTTTGGTGGTCTGAATTCATTCATAAAATTTGGAGAGATAATTTGAAAAAAATACAATTAAAAACTAAAAATGACTTAACCCCATTTATTGAATATAAATTAGCAGAAAATGATATATTCGGTTTACTTGATGGATTATTTGATTGGCTTCGCCACGCAAATGATGATACTCGTCAACGTCTCTATGCGGTCATTACGCTACTAAAAAAGAATGAAACTCTCGGGCAACAATTAGCAGGACAACTCTGCCGTTGGCTATGTGGAATGCGGATTTATCCTCTACTGATTAGTCGTGGCATTCTTGCCCGTGAAAATTTTGGGCGTGAAATGAAAAATCGCCTTTATGAGAAAATCAATCCCTCTTTTAAAGATGTGAATGACCTACGTGATGTCTTTTTTCTACTGTTTAACCGTAAAGAAGATGCAAAATGGTTAAACCATTTACCCCTATTTTATTGGAATTCACTTTTAAACCTCTTAAGCCAATACGCCACACCTCACGAAAGGGAAACCGTACGTAACCATTTACGTTATGAAGGGCTATTTGCTATCGAAATGCTCTCAATTTGGATCGCCGCAGAAGAGATGGATCCTGAATTAATGCGACTAGAACCAACGCTACTTGAAGCGGATAGTTCATTTGTTAGCTTACAACGAGAAGTTGCCCATTGGGTAGAAGCACAACGTAAAAATGAGCATTATGATATTGCTCATTTAGAAGTAATGTTTGAACAAAGCCAAGATTTAATTGAACGTTTACAGAAAAAAGGTGGAACAGCTGGTTCTTCACTTGAAGTTGCGCACTTATTAGAAAGATTATCACAAACCTTAGTACGCCTTGCAGAATTGATGAACGTATTTTCTTCCAACCGCAGTTTATCACGCCGAATGTTACATTTAACGGGTGAACTTGCTGTCGCCTCAGCGGATCAACATAGTGTGTCAAATTTATGGAAACAAAGTGTAAAAATGCTTTCCCGTAGTATTACGCAAAATACCAGCGATCACGGCGAGCACTATATTACTCGCAATAAAAAAGAATATTTAGGTATGTTTTATTCTGCAGCTGCTGGTGGCGTATTAATTGCAATTATGGCGTTAATTAAAATTTATATTGGTAATGTCGTTGAAGGTAAAACACTAAAAAGCCTACTTGAAGCCCTAAATTATGGAATAGGTTTTGTGATTATCTTTATGCTTCATTTCACGGTTGCGACTAAACAGCCAGCAATGACTGCCGCGCGTTTTGCCGAAGCTGTTGAACGAAATCCACAAGGCAGAGCCGTAGATATGAAATTAGCACAATTATTAGTTGATGTATTACGTTCCCAAAGTATTGCTGTTGTAGGAAATGTGTTGATAGCGGTGAGTTTATCGGCAATTATTGCAATGCTATTCGCTCACTGGTTTAATGCCCCACTATTAAATAATGAACAAGTAAACTATCAACTTCATTCTCTTGATATTTCCGGAGGAACATTATGGTTTGCGGCAATCGCTGGAGTGTGGCTATTCTGTTCTGGCATTATTTCAGGCTTTTTTGATAATCGCACTAACTATCTAAATTTGCGTATGCGTCTGCAACAGCATCCGTTGCTAAAACGTCTAATGCCAATAACTATGCGTGAACGCTTTGCTAATTATATGCACGATAATTATGGCTCAATAATGGGAAATCTCTGTTTTGGTTTTTTACTCGGTTTAACAGGGCTTATTGGTTACTGGGCAGGGCTACCATTAGATATACGCCACGTTGCATTTTCATCAGCTAATTTGGGCTATGCCACAATCAGCGGTGAACTCTCTTGGGCTATATTCTTACATAATTTATGGTTTGTATTACTTATTGGGCTAGTAAATTTGATTGTCAGCTTTTCTCTAACCTTATGGGTGGCATTACGCTCTCTTAATGCTGAAATTGATAGCTGGAAGAACATTGCAAAATGTGTTGGACAAATTATTAAAGAACGTCCATTAAGTTTAATTCTTCCCCTTCAATTAGAATCAAATGAGAAGTAGCATATTAAAATGATACTTTGACATTATTTAAATTGGCTTGCTATAACGAAATAAAGGGACGAATCATATTCGTCCCTTTATTATTTCTCAGTTAATTATAATTCATTCAATTTCTACACTGATAACCTAACAAGTTTAGCTGGTAGCCCTTGTCTTACTGCTGAACCACACACCCAATCAACCCAAGGCGAAACAATTTCTTTGGTTGAATCTAGTAAGCCAAGATCATTGATATTGATCCCACGCTTAATTTGATCATTACCTTGAATTACTTTTCCATCTATCACATAGCTAGTTGCTCCGTGCTGTTTATGTCCATAGCCGTGTTCAATCGCTATTGTGCCTTGAATTACCCCTGCCATTACAATAATTTGCGTTTTAGCCTTTCCTCCAGGAGTAACCAATTCAACCATATCACCGTGTTGAAAACCGTAGGTTGCTGCATCTTGCGGATTCATTCCAACGATGCCTTCTGGCTTAATGCTATGTAAACGTAATAATGGCGCAGTAATACTACTCATTAGATTAGATTTAAAAGACATTAATTTAAACGGCCACTCTTTTATTGGATAGTGACTTTCGAGTGTGCTATTGTCTGCAAATTGCGGAACAAAATAAGCTGGCGTACCAGAATAATGCTTTCCTGATTGTGAGTGCTTTTCCTTCGCAACCGTTTCATTCCAAATTTGAAGGCATTTTTTCCAATGCGTTTTCATATTTTCACCTTGCCACGCACTATCATAAGAAGCAAAACGTCCACCTTTGCAATAGATATTCGCAACTTTAAGCACTTCCTCTTCTTTTAACACAGAGGATAATTTAGGTAATAATCGTGCAACTCCCGTCAATAACATATCTTCTTCTGTCGCATCTTCAACAGGTTGTTGGCCATCATAAGCAATATTAGCGGCTGCTTTTAAGAAGAAATCTTCACTGCGGTTTAATGCATAGCTCTTTTGTTGCTTATCTAAAATCGCATTTTCGCCAAATCCTGGTAACTCCATTGCTTTTGCAGCAGCAATAATAAAACTTTCCATACAGATAGGATCGCCTTCAGCAGTACGTGCATTTTCAGATTCTACAACCGGCCAACGAGCCGTACTAGCTTTTACTGGCACACCAGCCCAAGGGCTACTGAATCCCCAACTCTCAAAGTTATGTGTATCTGGAATAACATAATCAGCAAGTGCGGTTGTTTCATTCATAAAAGCATCAATAGAAATAAAAAGTGGCAAGATTGATGGATCACGCAATTTTTCTTCTGCAATATGATGAATACCCGTTAATCCATAAATAGGATTTCCCATATGATTTATCCAAGCTTTCAACGTATAAGGATAGCCTTGTAAAGCAGACGTGATCATTTCGGACATTTGTCCCCCTACGAAAGGATACCACGCTGCTTTTGCAGGATAAGGGGCTACTCCCTGTGCTACTTTTTGCTTAAATTCGCTGGATTTTTCATACGATTTTCGGCTACGGGCTAAATTTGTACCTTTAGGCTTCACCATATTAGGAAATGTTGCTAAATCATAACGAGGACCGCTTCCGAAATCTTTAAATTTACCGCCAGAAATACTCATACCGCCCTTTTTATTCATATTGCCGACCATTGCGTTCAATAGCAAAATGGCCCACGATGTATAAAATCCATTACTATGCATCGTTCCACCATGACTAATCACGGCCGCACGATGACCATGAGAAGTAAATTCTTTTGCAAGCTGAATAATCGTGTTGAGGGATACGCCACATTGCTTCGAATAAGTTTCAAGACTATGCTCAAAACACGATTCTTTAAATAATTGCATTGCGGATTTTACTAACACTTCACTACCATCATTTAACACCATCGTTGCACTGACAAAAATTTCTGCTTGTAAACAATCTTTAGCCGCACGCCACTCTCCTGTTTGCTTATCTTTTACAATAATATCGCCATCAGTAAGTGTTTCAGGTTCTTCAACTGCAAAAATATGGTGTGAACGCACCGCTTGCCCGTAATTCTTATGTTTCGGATCGGCAATAAAAAGATGAGTTGCATTACAGAAACTTACGCCATTTGCATTCTTCATGGCATTTTCACTCGGGATCGATAAATAATCCACATTGTAACGCTCATTTTCAATAATCCAACGTAGCATCGCTAACGCAAGCGATAAATCTGTGCCTGGAATAATCGGCACCCAGCGATTATCTTTCACCGCATTTGTTGATGTTAGTTCTAGACGAGGTGAAACAACGACGTATTCAAAATTATCCTTAGTTCGTTGTTTTGCTAATTGACGAGCTTGCCGTTTAAAAGGATTTCCTGATTGTGCTGGCGATGTTCCCATAAAAAGCAGAAACTCAACATTATCCCAATCAGGTTTCGCATGAGCATTACCCACAAGATCATTCATAAATGCCCCCGATCCTGCTCGATAAGATAATCCGCAGAATGACCCGTGGGAGGCAAAATTGATTGTCCCAAAGCTATTCTGTGCAAAGCGTTTAAGCAAAGGCTGTCGCCCTTCAGGACCAGCAAAAGTGACCATAAGCTGATTTACTTTTGCACCTAAATCAGGGTGCTGGCTATTAACTGGGGTCTCTAAATCACGAATCGCTTTTAAGCCATCAATATGTCCTTCACCAAATAAATTTCCGCCATTTACAACTTCGCTAATTAACTGCTCAAAACTGATCGTTTGCCACTTACCCTCACCTCGTTTACCTACACGTTTGAGAGGTTGTGTAATACGATAAGGGCTACGAATTCCATCTAAAAAAGCCGCTCCCCTCGCACAAGCCGTCGAACGATTTGCTAATCCATTTTCACCCGCAACGCTTATTTCAGCTTGGCGGATTGGTGTATCAAAACCTAGATGTTGATCAGAGGATAGTGGGTGATATGGATTACCGTTAATACGCAATACTTGATTTTTTTCTAAATCGACCCGCACTCGTAAACCACATAATGTCCAACAGCCCATACATTGGGTATTACAGACTATTTGCTGGCTATTTGTTAGCAGTTGCTTATTTTTGACCTGATATTCTGGAACTAATGAATTTCCGTTAATCGGATCTCTTGTTGGCTCTCCCGATGTGCCATCAATTACTCCCGTTGCAATCTCTTTAATTTTAGGTGCATAGCCTGCAGCAAATGCTGTTGCCGTTCCTACGGCTAAACTGCCTTTGAGTAAATTGCGTCTTTGCTTATTCATTATATCCCCCTAATCTACCGCCAAAAAACTGCCAACATAGTATTCCAATAAAAACACACAAACTAAACATAGATAACATTCCAATCGCTTCATCAAGTTTCCACGTCAGCGTATGGAAATGTACTAAAGCATTATATTTTGGTAACCCTTGCACCATAATAAGTAATATCCAACGGAATAACCAAGTAAATACTAATGCCACCAATACGCTTACAATGTTAATTAAGAAGCGGTTTGGTAAGAAAAATAAAACAATTAATGCTATCCAACATCCCAGTAATCCTTTAGGTAATATGCTTAACTGCCACAGCTGGGTTAATTGTGCTCCTGCCTGATCATTCGAAAAATAAAGCCATAAAATGGTAGCCACAAATCCAAATAGATTACATAATCCAATAAGCGTTAATGATTTCAACTTAAAAGAACGATCCACTAATTGAATAGCACATTGACAAATTAATAATGCCGTTGGTAACGCACTGCATAGAATTAACAGAATTAATCCATAGTGATGCCACAAAGGGCGAGCCGCTACCATAAAGACTTCCATAGCAGTGTAAAGCAAAATTAATACTGAAAATAAGAAAGAGAGAAATCTAAATACCGTTGTCCATCTTGCTAAATTAAAATCTCCCCAATATAGTACCTTTAACCAAGGTGCAATATGTTGAACAGGAATTGTTTGACGTAATAAGCTGAGGAAATATCCTACAACAGAAACCGTAAATAACGGTAAAAACACAGCTCCCCACGCCATCCAAGACCACGGTGTAGGATGCAGATAAAAATTTGCAATGCGGCTAGGCTGATGTAAATCAGCCATTAGTGCGACTGGCGCAACAATTGCACAAACTAATGCGATCATTATCGCAATAAATTCATGTTGATTATTTTTACTGTTATAACGAATCCATAACCCGGCAAATACAGCTGAAAAAGCTAAGCCAATAAAGAAAAAATAGCTGACTGCCCAAGGTAGCCACGCAATTGATTGTTGTTCTACTAAAATTTCACGAATCACCATTTTTATTCCTCACCTTGCCATAACATAGGTTGTCCTTGCACCTGATCAACAAAAGCATCCTCTAACCCCAAGTAGAACACATGTGGAATGGTTCCTTCATTTGGCTTAAGTACTTTTAAATCACTTTTAAATTCTGCAACCATTTTGCTGATCGTACTATTCTCATCTCGTAGATCACCAATAATTCTTGCCCCTCCCACACAGCTCTCAACGCAAGCAGGCAATAAGCCTGCTTCTAATCGATGGGTGCAAAATGTACATTTATCTGCGGTTTTTGTCTCTTCATTGATAAAACGAGCATCATAAGGACAAGCCTGAACACAATAAGCACAGCCAATACAACGCTGATTATCAATGACCACAATGCCATCTTTACGCTGATACGTTGCTTGTACTGGGCAAACAGGCACACAAGGAGGGTTATCACAATGATTACAAAGTCTTGGTAAAAGTACATTATTAACAACTTTCTCTTCATTCGTAATTTCATATTGACGCACTGTCGTACGAAATTCACCAATTGGCGTATTATTTTCAACAGAGCAACTTACCGTACAAGCTTGACACCCAATACATTTCCGCAAGTCAATTAACATTCCATAGCGGTGTGAATCATCGCCATTTCGTCTTTCTGGCTGAAAATCACTTTTTGCTTCGCTAAAGGGAATAACTGCTTGCCCAACCGCTAAAGCAGATAAGTTCTTTAAAAAACCACGCTTGCTCATCTCCATATTTTAGACTCCTTAAACAAATCATCTTTATCTCGTTGAGTTATCACTCTTTTTAACGTATTGTTAAATAAGTACTGATATTCAGCTATTGTGGTTTTCCACATAAAATACGAAGGGATTTGATATTTATCAAGAAAGGAAATCAAAAGGTGAAGAAATACAAGCGGTTCATTACAACGTTTATTTTACTTCTAGGGCTAATGCCTAGCTTAGGGCTTGCGCAACAATGGAAAATTGGAATTCTGGCTCAACGAGGAAGCATTCATACTCATCTTCGCTGGCAACCTTGGATAAATTGGCTTAACCAACATTTTTCGCCCAATCACCAATTTGTACTCGTTACCTTAGGGCTTGATGATTTAGAAAAAAGCCAAGCACAAGGGATCGATTTTATACTAGCTAACCAAGCACAATTTCTCTATCTCAATAAAACTGATGTACGTTGGCTTGCCAGCCTAAAATCATTAAGTTTATATACAAACGCATCTTTAAATCAGATTGGTAGCGCAATATTTGTCCGCCAAGACAGTCCATATTACCAGCTCACCGATTTAAAATATCAAACCGTCAGCGCAGTTAGCCCAAAAGCCTTAGGGGGATTTCTCTTAGGCTATAATGAATTTTATAAACAGGATATTTCAGAGTCCGAAATTAAATTATCATTCACAGGTTTTCCTGTTGAAGCACCACTTTTATTGTTACACGAAAACAAAACCAATGCTGCAATCGTCCCTAGCTGTATTCTAGAAGAATTAGTGCAAGAGAAAATTCTTAATATAAAAGATTTTCGCTTACTTTCACCAAAGCCAAATAATGCAGGTTGCCAAACTAGCACTCAATTAGTACCCAACTGGTCATTAGCCGCATTGCCACAAGTGCCTGCTGATATTGCTTCCCAACTCATTACCTTGCTTCTCAGCAATACACCTGACCACTTACCCCAATGGACTGCACCTTATTCCACAAGCCAAACGGATGCACTTTTATATCAACTTCACAAACATCCAATGCAAGATTTTTGGCAAAACATTAAATTTTGGTTTCAACAATACCAACACTGGATCATCGGTATTACACTTTTATTAAGTGGAAATTTTTTATGGATCAATTTACAAATACACCGTAAAAGCAAGGCGTTACATCAAGCACATCAAGCAATACGGAAATATGAACAACAACTCATACAAGCTGATAGATTAAGCCTACTCGGTGAAATGAATATGGGCATTGCGCACGAAATGAACCAACCGCTTACTGCCATTCAAATGTATGCTGAAGGGATCAAATACCAACTACAGCAAACTGATACTGATGCTGTTACAAAAAACCTTAATAAAATTTTAGGGCAAGTGGAAAGATGCGCCAATATCATTCATAATTTAATGGCTTGGGGAAAGAATAAAAGTAATGAAAAACTTGAAGAAGTTCAGCTTAAAGCACTATTAGAACGCAGTATTCAATTTATTTCGTTATCTCATTCGCCTTTGCATCGTATCGTGTTAATTTGCCCCGAGAATATCACCTTACATATTCCACCAACATTATTAGAGCAGGTAATTTGTAATTGCTTATTAAATGCTATACAAGCAGAGTCATCAGAAATATACATTGAAGTAATACAGAATACCGCACACTTGAACATCACGATAAACGATAATGGAATAGGCTTTAGCGAAAACGACCTAACTTTTCCATTTGTCCCGTTTCGTACAAGTAAGCCTGACGGATTAGGGTTAGGGCTCGTTTTATGCCAACGTCTTATCCGCTCTCTTAATGGCGAAATTCGTTTAACTAATCGTGAAAATCAGCAAGGCGCACGAATTATTTTAACCTTACCTTATTCTCGAGAAAAATATAAAAATGAATATACACCTTGTCGATGATGATTTAACCGTATTAGATGCCTGTTCTTTTATGCTAGAACAGTGGGGATATACTGTTACAAGTTGGTCAAATAGCCAAACATTTATTGAAAACGCCCCCCTTTACGAAGAAGGTATCGTCTTATTAGATATGAAAATGCCTATTCTTGACGGCAAACAGATCCACCAATTTCTTCGCCAACAAAATAGTACATTGGCAGTTATCATATTAACAGGGCACGCTGACGTACCAATGGCAGTACAAGAATTAAAACAAGGTGCTGTTGATTTCTTACAAAAGCCCGTTCAATTTGCTCATCTACAAGCGGCTCTTTCTTTAGCACAATCTACCACTCAAGATAACTACAAGCGCTATCAAATTCATTGTTGTTACACACAGTTGAGTAACAAAGAATTAGATATTCTAGACTTATTGCTACAAGGATATATTAATCGTCAAATTGCAGAAAGATTAAATATTTCAATACGAACCGTTGAAGTACATCGTGCCCACATTATGGAAAAAATGAATGCCCAAACAATAGCTGAACTCATTTATAAGGCATATCAGCTATAAACTAATAAAAATGCTCAATAAAAACGGGACAGCGAGGTTTACAATAAATCCAAAGCTAATCGCAAAAGGAACAATTTCAGTGCCACCTGATTTTTGAATGATCGGCAATGTACAATCAAGGGACGTTGCACCGCCTAGGCTCACTGCGGTAGCAGGGAACTTTCGCATAAAAAAAGGAATAGAGAACAAACAAAAAATTTCTCGGATAAGATCATTAAAAAACGCAATACTGCCATACATTGCTCCCCAAGCGTCATTAAGTAATACGCTTGAAAGAGAGTACCAGCCAAAACCACAAGCTAAGGCCAAAGCTCTGTTCAGGGGTAAATCAAGCAGGTAAGAGGCAATAACACCACCTACTAATCCACTTAGAATAAAAAGCAATGCAACACTAATCCCCCGTTTATTAAGAAAAACAGCTTTTATTGGAATGCCACTGTGTCGCAGTTGAATACCTACACAGAAAATCATAATTACTAAAATATAAGTACTTGTATGTAAAGGGAAAAGTAATATATTTTTTAAATAATAGCCTAGAATTCCACCAACTAAGACGGCTAGACAAAGGCTAGATACATCTAACAATAGTCGCCAACGAGACGACAAATTACCCTCGACTTGCTTTATCTCTTTTCTTGGATAATATTTATCAACAAAAAGGATAAAAATGATATTACATAGGTGCAGAATTAAGCTCATTCCCAGTGCAATAGCCCAAATCTCAGCTAATTTTTCAGTTAAATTATCTAACTGCCCTAAAGAAATTCCCATTGTTAAAAGAATAAGATACAAACAATAAGTAATAATCCTATTATTCCAATTCAATATATTCTGATTTCTAATACGCATAAGATACCCTAGGAATAAAGGGACAAATGCAATCATCAATCCATAAACCATAATTTTTCCTAATCTAACCGCTTACCTTCATAATACAATAAACACTGCAAACAACTGTTTTTATAAACAGTTTATTGATATAATAACAAGCGGTTAGATTACGGTAATATAATGTAAATGGCAACTCAACAAAAAATTATTCATATTGATATGGATTGTTTCTATGCAGCGGTAGAAATTCGTAATAACCCAGCCTTAGCTGGTAAACCCGTTGCTGTCGGAGGAAAAGCCAATCAACGTGGCGTATTAACTACCTGCAACTATGAAGCCCGTAAATTTGGTTTACACAGTGCTATGCCAACTGCACAGGCATTGAAATATTGCCCTCATTTGATTTTACTCCCCGTTAATATGCCCTTGTATAAGCAAGTGTCAGAACAAATTCATCAAATTTTTCGCCAATATACTCAAATTATTGAACCATTGTCTTTAGATGAAGCCTATTTAGATGTAAGCGATTGCCAGCAATTTGCTGGCTCTGCTACTTGGATTGCTCAAGAAATACGAAAACAAATTTGGGAGGAATTACACCTTACCGCTTCAGCAGGCGTTGCTCCACTCAAATTTTTAGCCAAAATTGCCTCTGATCAAAATAAACCCAATGAGCAATTTGTTATTTCTCCTGAGGAAGTACCCGCTTTCATTAAAAACCTACCCCTTAAAAAAATTCCTGGTGTTGGGGCGGTAACTAATGAAAAACTCAAACAGCTTGGATTTCAAACGTGCTTAGATATTCAACAATCTGAACCCCATTTCATCTTTCAACAATTCGGTAAACTAGGACAAAATTTATGGGATTTCGCTCACGGTATTGATAAAAGGACGGTAAATGTTGATCGCCCTCGCAAATCTTTAGCTGTTGAAAATACACTACTTACTGATATTGATACACTTTTAGAAGCTCAACCAATTATTGAAGAACTTTTTCAAAAACTCATATTCCGTATCCAACGAAATTGGGCTGATAGTTCATTAGAAGAATTTAAAAAATTGGGAATTAAACTAAAATTTGATGATTTTAGCCAAACCACCTTAGAAAGAACAACAAATGGATTGAATATAAATAGCTTTTTTACTTTGCTGGAACAAATCTGGCAGAGAAAAAATGGGCGTAAAGTCCGACTTATTGGGCTAAATGTGCAATTTCCTGAAAAAAAAGTAACAAAGCAGTTAAATTTATGGAAATAGTTAAGGTCTAATCATTGAATTTCGCTAAATCATCGCCATTTTTAGCTAAATTAATACTTTATTACAACTACTTTGGAGAATAACTGATTATGATGCGAATTGCCCTCTTCCTTGCCACAAACTTTGCGGTAATGATTGTACTCGGCATTATTTTAAATGTAACAGGCATTGCAGGTCATAGCACAGGAGGCATTTTAATTATGTCCCTGTTATTTGGTTTTGCAGGCTCGCTTATTTCACTCTTTTTATCAAAAACAATGGCACTACGTTCTGTCGGAGCTGAAGTCATTACTACCCCTCGCAATAATGCAGAACGTTGGTTAGTTGAAACTGTACAACGCCAAGCACAGCAAGCGGGTATTCCAATGCCTGAAGTCGCAATTTATCATTCTGCTGATATCAATGCGTTTGCCACAGGAGCAACAAAAAATAGTTCACTCGTTGCAGTTAGTTCTGGGCTATTAAATGCAATGACACAAGATGAGGCAGAAGCTGTTATTGCTCACGAAATTTCCCATATTGCTAATGGCGATATGGTAACAATGACATTATTACAAGGCGTATTGAATACTTTTGTGATTTTTCTCTCTCGTATTATTGCCTCTGCCGTATCCAATACTCGTGGCAATAATAATGAAGAACATCAAAGTTCAGGGCTATACTTTCTTGTATCAATGGTGCTTGAAATGATATTTGGTGTTCTTGCTAGCATTATTGCTATGTGGTTTTCTCGCCAACGAGAATTCCGCGCTGATGCAGGATCTGCAAATCTTGTCGGTAAAGAAAAAATGATTGCCGCATTAAAACGCTTACAACACGTTCACGCCCCAGAAGAAATGCAAGGTTCGCTCAATGCGTTTATGATCAACGGCCCTCGCAAAGAGCTATTTATGAGCCACCCGCCACTTGAAAAACGTATTGAGGCATTACGTAATTTATAATATAAAAATTATAAGTTACCATCAAAATAGAAAAGGAATCCTAATGGATTCCTTTTTATTTATTACTACTTAATTTATGTAGGTAATTTATCTTCTGCGACATCACCTAATAGCAGAGCATAACGAACTGTGCTTGGGCTGGATTCTAACGCAATTTTTAACGCCATAGTAAGAGGAACTGATAATAGCATACCAACTGTTCCTAATATCCAGCCCCAGAAAAGCAAAGATAAAAATACAACTAACGTTGAAAGCCCTAAACGTCTCCCCATCATTTTCGGTTCAACCACATTACCAATCAACATATTAAGAATAATCACGCCTACCGCTACAATAAATCCAACTGAAAAACCATTTAATAAAAATGCTTGCACTATAATTGGAACACTCGCTAGAATTGAGCCTATATTAGGCACGTAATTGAGTAAAAAACTTAAAGTTGCCCATAGCACAGCATATTGGATACCTAAACATTCTAACAATACCCAAATACCTACGCCGGTTAATAAGCTTGTAATTGTTTTCACCCCTAGGTAACTAATTACCCCTTGTAATGCCCGCTCTATCTGTGTTTCCGTTGTATTGATCTCACTTTTATCTGAGCTCAATACAATTGCCAATCGATGCTTCGCTGTTGGCGCTTCCAATAACATAAAAACAACTACTAATAAAAGCACAAACACATTGGTCACAATGCCCGAAAAACTTAGCAATAATCGGCTAACGAAGTTCATAATTACACTGGGATCAAGTTCATTAGTTAATAACTCTTTAGAGATTGGCAAATTCCATTTATCTGCATAATAAACAAGTAAACTCATTCGCTCGGATAATAAGACTTTATAGCTTGGAATAGAGGCCGTAAATTCCTTCACTGTACTATTGATTAACCCAGCAAGGAAAAAAGAAACAACTAGGAAAAGCACAAAAAGCAAGGCAATCGCAATACCTAACGGAATTTTACGAGCAGTCATCCATTTAATCAACGGGGAACAAATTATCGCAATGAATAACGATAATAGAAAAGGAATAACAATTTCAGCTGCTAATTTTATACCCGCTAAAATAATGATAATAGCGGCAAACGTAACCAAAATACGAGCAATAGAATGTGTTTGTTGCATAATAACTCTTATAAAATATGGTAAGAAACCTACCGCTTGTTCATTCCACAAATAATCTATTTCTAACAAGCGGTGTTTTTACCAAATTATTTGTACTCCGAATGATACATTTTCTTCAAGATTAGTATTTTTTCCACTGACTTTTTCGCTTCATCTAATTTTCCTGCTTTAGCCAGTTCTGTTGCTTTTTCTACTTCATCAATCACTTCTTGCATACCTTTTTGGTAGCCTTTAAATTTTTCTTGATCGTCTTCATCGATACTTGATGGCATCATTTTTTGTGCTTTTTTCGCTGCGACTAAAAATTTTTCCGCCCCTTGTTGAAATGATTCTGACGAGTCCGCCTTTAATAAACTGCTCACCTCACGTCCCATTTGGAACATCTCCATCATAACGTTTGCCGTTGTAAAAGTTGATATTGCCATCAACGCTGTTGCAATTAATAATTTAACTTTCATCATATTCTCCGTAAATAATAATAACAAAAAACGTGGAATCCCACGTTTTTTACCTAATAAAAATTAACCTTTATATTTTTGGAAGATCAAACTTGCATTCGTTCCCCCAAAGCCAAAACTATTTGACATTACCGTTGTTAATTCTCTGTCTTGACGTTCAGTAACAATATTTAACCCAACGGCATTTTCATCTAACGTATCAATATTGATACTTGGTGCAATAAAATTATTATCTAACATCAATAATGAATAGATCGCTTCATGAGCACCCGCCGCTCCCAGTGAATGGCCTGTCATTGATTTAGTTGATGAAATTGCAGGGCCATTCTCACCAAAAACTTCTCGAATTGCTCCTAGCTCCTTCACATCACCCACAGGTGTTGATGTGCCGTGTGTATTGATATATTCAATATCACCTGTAACCGTAGCCAACGCTTGTTGCATACAACGAACAGCCCCTTCACCACTTGGTGCCACCATATCATAGCCATCAGATGTAGCACCGTAGCCCACAATTTCAGCATAAATTTTCGCACCACGTTTTAAAGCATGTTCAAGCTCTTCAACCACAACGACAGCACCACCGCCTGCAATAACAAAGCCATCACGATGTTGATCATAAGCTCGAGATGCTTTTGTTGGTGTATCATTATATTTTGTTGAAACCGCTCCCATTGCATCAAATTCAGTCGCACATTCCCAAGAAAGCTCTTCTGCTCCCCCTGCAAACACAATATCTTGTTTGCCTAATTGGATTAATTCCATTGCATGCCCGATACAGTGTGCTGAAGTTGCACAGGCAGAACTAATAGAATAGTTTACGCCACGAATTTTATAAGGAGTAGCTAAACAAGCTGAAACACTTGATGCCATTGTTTTTGTTACCGCATAAGGCCCAATCGCTTTTACGCCACGAGGCCCCCGAGCTGCATCACAAGCAACTAGCTGGCTATGGCCAGACCCAGTTCCTGCACCGATAACTAGCCCTGTACGATCGTTAGAAACTTGGTCAGCAGCTAAGCCCGAATCATCAATTGCTTCTTTCATTGCTAAATAAGCATAAGCAGCCGCATCACCCATAAAACGATAAATTTTACGATCAATCAACTCTGCAGGATTTAATTTTATCGTTCCCGCAATTTGGCTACGCATACCAATTTCTTTAAACTCTGGAACAAATTCAATACCCGATTTACCTTCACGCAATGAAGCTAATACTTCATCTTTATTGTTACCAATACTTGAAACAAGTCCTAGACCTGTAATTACTACTCTTTTCATTCTTTTCCTCTGAATCTAAGATTAAAAGTTTTCACTATTCTACACAATTTCACTCTTAGGCAGAAATGTTTATCATAGCAAGCGGTCTGATCCGAGCTGTTTTTTGCACTTTCATTCAGACAATAAAACAAAACGCACCTTTCGATGCGTTTAATAGCTAAATTATTCTGCGAATGGATCTCGCAAGATCATTGTTTCTATGCGGTCAGGACCAGTAGAAAGAATATCCACTGGAATTCCTAACACTTCTTCAATCCGCTTAATATAGTTAATAGCATTACGAGGTAGATCCTCTAATTTAGTTACACGGAAAGTATTTTCACTCCATCCCGGTAAGGTTTCATAAATCGGCTCAACGCCTTCCCAATCATCAGCTGCCAATGGCGCATATTCCACAATTTCGCCATTAGGCATTTTATAGGCAACACAAATTTTAAGCTCTTCAAAGCCATCTAATACATCAAGCTTTGTCATACAAAGACCTGAAATTGAGTTAATTTGTACTACACGACGTACAGCTACCGCATCAAACCAACCACAACGGCGAGGACGACCTGTTACAGCGCCAAACTCATTACCTTTACGAGCAATTTCTGCACCAACTTCATCAAATAATTCTGTGGTAAAAGGTCCAGATCCCACTCGAGTACAATAAGCTTTAATAATCCCGAGAACATAATCTAAATAACGAGGACCAAAACCAGAACCCGTTGCAATACCGCCAGCAGTTGTATTTGAGCTAGTTACAAATGGATAAGTGCCGTGATCAATATCCAACATTGCACCTTGCGCTCCTTCAAACAAAATATTATCGCCATTTTCACGAGCTTTATGTAGCAATGTTGTTACATCGGCCACCATTCCTAGAATAGTATCCGCCACTACAAAAACATCATCCAACGTTTTTTGATAATCAACTGGCTCAACGTTGTAATAATTTACCAGTTGGAAATTATAATAATCTAAAATAGCTTTTAACTTATCTGCAAATTTTTCTCGGTTAAATAAATCACTAACACGCAAACCTCGACGAGCCACTTTATCTTCATAAGCAGGGCCAATTCCACGTCCTGTTGTGCCAATTTTATTTTTCCCTAATGCCGATTCACGAGCGTGATCCATTGCAATGTGATAAGGCAAAATAAGCGGGCAAGCCTCAGAAATCTTTAAACGCTCTCGTACATTGATACCTCGAGACTCCAATTCTCCCATTTCCTGTAGCAAAGCCTCTGGAGAAAGTACAACGCCATTACCAATTAAACAAGTTACATTATCTCGTAAAATACCTGATGGAATAAGACGAAGAACGGTTTTTTCACCATTGATAATGAGAGTATGCCCTGCGTTATGCCCCCCTTGATAACGCACGACATATTTCACTCGATCTGTTAATAAATCGACTATTTTACCTTTTCCTTCATCGCCCCATTGAGCCCCAAGAATTGCTACACTTTTACCCATAATAAAATGCCTCTTATGATTAAATAACTATGTATAAATACGTTGAAAAATATTTGCAAAAAACCAACTAATATTACCGCTTGTATTACCTTTTATATTTTTATAAAACAAATTTAAGATAAAAAAGACCCGATAAATCGGGTCTGTATCTCATTATTTTGTCGGTGCTTGCATAAATCGGAAAAATTGGCTATCTGGTTTAAGCAACATCATATTATTTTTACCTTCCTCAAAACTTTGCTCATAAGCTTTCAGGCTTCGCACAAAACTATAAAACTGTGGCTCTTGGCTAAATGCATCTGCATAAATTTTTGCTGCTTGTGCATCGCCCACCCCTTTTAACTGTTCTGCTGTTTTCGTTGCATTTGCTAAAATGAGGATTACTTTTCTATCCACTTCTGCACGAATAAATTCTGCTTTTTCCTCTCCTTGAGAACGATGTTCACGAGCAACGGCAGAGCGTTCAGCTTGCATACGCTGATAAATAGAGGAAGATACTTCATTTGGTAAGTTAATCTGTTTTACTCGAACATCAATAACTTCAATCCCTAATTTTTCAGCACCATCATCACCTGCATTTAACGCTTTCTGAGCTTCCGCCATCAATTCTCCACGAGAACCAGAAACAATATCTTTGATCGTACGATTACCAATTTCAGAGCGTAGGCGGTCATTCACTTTACGGCGTAATAGATCGGCAGCTTTCTGATAATCACCCCCTGTTGCCGTATAAAACTGCCCAAAATCGCTGATTTTCCATTTCACGTAAGAATCTACTAGAAGATCCTTCTTCTCTCTGGTTACAAAACGATCTTCTTGACCATCAAGAGTCTGAATTCTTGCACTTAACCGCTTCATACTATCCAGTATTGGCATTTTAAAATGCAATCCTGGCTCATAAACTACAACTTTATTATCTGAATCACGTTGAACTTTAGTGAAACGTAACATAATGCCACGCTCACCTTCTTTAACAACAATCAGAGACTGAAATAGAACAAAAGCTATCACTGCCAAAACAGGTAATAATAATTTACGCATCATTAAAATCTCCCCTTACGTCCAGACTCTACTACTGCTGGCTGTTGAGCTGGCACTGGAACTGTTGGCTGTACCACTTGTTGTGTAGATTGTGCTGGTATTTCAGTATTTGTATTTAATGATGATTTATTGGTCGTCATTAATTTATCAATAGGCAATACAGTTAGATTATTATTTGCACTGTCCATCATTATTTTCGGTGTATTTTTCATCACTTTTTCCATTGTTTGGATATAAAGACGCTCTTTCATAATATCAGGCGCTAATTTATATTCTGGCAACAGTTTAGTAAATCGTTCAACTTCCCCTTGCGCATTTAACACAACTTGCTCTTTGTAAGCATTTGCTTGCTCAAGAATACGTTGAGCTTGACCTCGTGCAATCGGCTCTTGCCCACGGGCGTAAGCATCTGCTTCACGAATTAAACGTTGTTCGTCTTCTTGAGCTTTAATTGCATCATCAAATGCTGCTTTAACTTCTTCAGGCGGGCGAGCATATTGGAAGTTTACATCAGTAACCACTAATCCCATATTGTAGCGTTTAATAATATCACGCAACGCATTCCATGTATTTTCACGCACAACAGCACGTCCTGTGGTTAAAATATCATCCATTGTCATATGTCCAATCACATAGCGTAATGCACTATCCGTTGCTTGCTTTAAGCTATCGTCAGGATCTTTAACATTAAATAAATAATTTGCAGGATCTTCTACTCGATACTGTACTGTCATCTCAACCTGTACCATATTTTCATCTTGAGTTAGCATTGAGCCATTGGTTTTTTTCTCTAATACTCGTTCAATATTCACAGGGATAACTTCATCAATAAATGTTGGTTTCCAGTTTAAACCCGGCTGTACAATTTCGTACAATTTACCAAAACGGGTCACAACACCACGTTCAGCTTCTTTTATCGTATAAAAACCAGACGCCCCCCAAATAATTCCACCAAGAATAACAGCCAGTGGGAGAAATTTAGATACTGAAAAAGAAGGTAATTGATTTGAACTACCGCCATTGCCACCTTTTTTACCACCTATTTTTTTCAATAAATTGCTAAATACCTCTTCTAAATCAGGCGGTTGTTGGCTATTTTGTGTATTTTTTGATTCTTGTTCTGAATTTGGCGAACCTTGCTCTTGTTCAGGCTTTTTCTGTCCGGGTTTACCCCAAGGATCTTGTTGATTGCCGGATTCATTCCACGACATAATTTTCTCCACGAAAGTGTATTTAAACGTATTTTAAAAAAACGTAAGCACTGGATTGTACCTATTTCAACCCTATTTGGCTAGAAATTTGGCTTAATTATTTGATATCTTGCCACCATAATAACGTTTGGGTCTGGCGATTAAACACTTCGCCTAATAATGGTGTTAAAGTTTCAATTCCATATTCTTTTACTAACGGCACGCTCCGTTCAACAGGCTCTTTCCAGCCGTGAATAGATAATGCATAAGCCCCCCAGTGAATTGGCATAAAACGTGTTGGTTGAATAATCTTTGCAACCTTTGCCGTTTGCTCTGGCATCATATGATTATCAATCCACGTTTGGTTATATTGCCCATTTTCAATAAAAGCAATATCAAAATTACCAAATCGTTGAGCGATCTGCTGGAAATGAATACCATCACCAAAAGAAGAATCGCCCGAATAGTAAAACTGTTCTGATGATGTTTTAAATACATATCCTGTCCATAGCGTTTTATTACTATCAAATAATCCTCTTCCAGTATTATGCCTTGCAGGTACTGCCGAAATTTCTAATACGCCTAGATTTGTTGATTGCCACCAATCTAGCTCTCTAATACGCTCAGGCCCAATGCCCCATTTTTGTAATAACACTCCAACACCAAGCGGTACGATAAAGCTTGTTTTTTGCAATTTATAATACTCAATAACATCTCGATCTAAATGATCATAATGATTATGACTAATAACGATCCAATCAATCGGTGGTAATTCTACTAAATTTGCAGGCGGGGATTGAAAACGTTGCATCATAATAGGAAGCGGTGAAACAGACTGAGCAAAGACAGGATCAATAAAAATTGTCTTTCCGCCCATTCTTGCTAACAGAGAACTATGCCCAAACCAAATAAAATTTGCCTGCTCCGTATCATCTAAAAAAACTGAAAAATTTGGCTTTTGTGTAGGTAACTGCTCTGATGGCATAAATTTATGTTTATGAAAAATCATCTTCCACAAAGCACTTAGCACTTCCCCTTTATCCACTTTTTTTCCTGGTATCAAATTGAAAAAACTCTGTTTTTCAGGATTATAGTGATCACTTCTTACATACTTAGGATACTGAGCGGGGTAAAAATAATAGATAAGGCCAATTACAGAAAGCCCTAAAAAAGCGAGATATTTTGTTAATTTTTTCATTATTTTCCAAGAATATTAAGATAAAAATCAATTAGAACTGGAATAAACTTGCGCCCCGATTACTAAGATTTCAATACGTTATGTTTAATATTGCATAAATTTACATTACGTATACAAGCTCTCTCATTTTTACTAAAACAAAATATTCACGATTATTTAATAATATGTAGCCTTATTACAATTAATAATTACAGTAATCAATCTTTAGCTATTGAAAAGTAAAGCAGAAACCCCTATCTTACTTATCCATAAGTATTTATTGCTACAATATCAGCAACTCTTTTTATCAAATAAGGAAAAACTATGGCTAATATCATTCATACAACTGATGCAACATTTGAACAAGACGTTTTACAATCTGATGTCCCTGTACTACTAGATTTTTGGGCTCCGTGGTGTGGTCCGTGCCGAGCAATTGGCCCAGTATTAGATGATCTTGCTACTGAATTAGGTGATAAAGCACGCATTGTGAAAATGAATGTTGATGAACATCAACAAATTCCTGCCAAATATGGTGTGCGTAGCATTCCTTTCTTACTCATTTTCAAAAATGGGGAAGTCGTGGCTCAACAAGTAGGTGCACAAAATTTACCTGCATTTCTAGAAAATTTAGCATAAATAATTAAGAAAAAGCGAGCCAATGGCTCGCTTTATTTTTATCTATCTTAGTACATAAGATTACTTAGCAAGATAATCGTATATACTCACTTTAGTTCTTTCTCGGCGACATTAGATTTGCCTTCTTTCTTTGGATCAAATTTAACAATTGGAACACAACTACGGCAAGCTCCATTCTCTACGCCTAAATCCTTACAAAGTTCATTGTATTTTTCAATAAGTCCTTTTAGCCAACTTTTTTTGCTGTTTTTCTCTAACATTTGCTTTACCTTTCTCATAAATACAACTCAAATTATTTTGATTTAGCCGTAAATTTTTAAGCTAAAAATTCGGCTATCCTACCGCTTTTGTCGTAGATCTTAAACGATAACGTTTATCCAATATACACAACAAACCGCCTAATACCATAAATAGCCCACCAAACCAAATCCAACGAATGAACGGTTTATAATAAAGACGAATGCCCCAAGAACCGTCTTCTAATTGCTCACCTAATGCAGCATAAAGATCGCGGGTAAATCCCCAATCAATTGCTGCTTCAGTCATTCCCATTTTACTCACATTATAAAAACGTTTTTCAGCATGTAAAGTCGCTTCATATTTTCCGTGCTGAGTAATTTCAATTTCTGCTGTTCCACCTACATAATTAGCGCCATCGCTATCTTTAAGCCCCTTGAAGGTAAAATTGTAATCTAAAATTTGTACGCTATCACCAATATTCATTCTCACATTTTTTTCTATACTAAAATTATGGCTAAAAGCAATACCAAAAACTGTCATCGCCACCCCAAGATGAGCGGAAATCATTCCCCAGTGAGAGCGAGATAATTTTGTTATCCCAGTAAAAAATGAAGAACGATGGCTCGCACGTTGATGAAGTTCATATAGGCTTAAAAGTACAATAATCATTGACATCATCGTACCGAGTACCGCACTTAGCGTAATTAAATTACCAAATAAATAAGGCAACCCAACGCCACACAACAACATCAAAATAAGACTAATAAACACAGGAGTACGAATAGCCGAAAATTGATCTCGTCGCCATTTTACAAGCGGTCCAATTCCCAATAAAAATGCAAATGGGATCATTAACAACATAAACATTCGATCAAAGAACGGCGCACCAATAGAAATTGATCCCAATCCGATTTCTTTATGAACAAGCGGTAAAATTGTCCCCAGTAATACAACAGATAAAAATGCCATTAACATAACATTATTTAGCAATAATACTGACTCTCGTGAATACGTTTGGTAATTATCTAAACTTTTAATTTTATTCCCTTGATAAGCATAAAGTAATAGTGAGCCTCCAATAATGACCGCTAAATACGCAAGAATATATAAACCACGAGTTGGATCAGAAGCAAAAGCGTGTACAGAAACTAATACGCCAGAGCGAACAAGGAACGTCCCCAATAAACAGAGTGAAAAAGCTAAAATAGCGAGTAGTACCGTCCAAGCCTTAAAAGTCGCACGTTTTTCTGTTACCGCTAAAGAATGGATCAATGCCGTGCCTGCAATCCAAGGCATTAAAGATGCATTCTCAACAGGATCCCAAAACCACCAGCCACCCCAGCCGAGTTCATAATATGCCCACCAAGATCCTAATACAATGCCTAGCGTTAAAAACATCCAAGCGGCCATCGTCCATGGGCGAGACCAGCGAGCCCAAGCTGTATCAAGCCGTCCTGTCATCAACGATGCAATCGCAAATGCAAATGCCACAGAAAAACCAACGTATCCCATATAGAGTAAAGGGGGATGAAAAATCAGTCCAATATCTTGCAACATCGGATTAAGTTCTCGCCCATCTGCTGGAAAATCTGGAAAGGTTCTCTCAAACGGATTAGATGTAAAAATAATAAAAATAATAAAACCAATACTGACAATACCCATTACACCCAATACTCGGGCGACCGCTTCTTCTGGCATTTTTCTGCTAAAAATAGCTACCGCAACACTCCATAAAGAGAGTAGCCAGATCCATAGTAATAATGAGCCTTCGTGGGAACCCCAAACTGCTGCTAAACGGTATTCTAAAGGCAATAACGTGTTTGAATTATTCACAACATATTGCACACTAAAATCATTCACAACAAATAAATAAAAGAGTGAACTAAATGCAATACTTAACGCCAAAAATAATGCCCACGTTATTGGGCGAGCAAGCGAAATCAATGTAGCATTGCCTTTTTCTGCACCAACAAGCGGTAAGATCCCCAATAAAATTGACAATGCTAAACTTAATGCAAGGGCATAATTCCCTAATTCAGCAATCATTTCTGCTCTCCCTGATAGAGACGATCACGCTCTGATTCTTCTTTCAAATCAGTTGCTGATACGCCCATTGGCTGGTGTTTTTTCTTCATCTGTTCACTTAAATCTGGAGGCATAT
Source organism: Vespertiliibacter pulmonis (assembly GCF_013377275.1). Classification (NCBI taxonomy): domain Bacteria; kingdom Pseudomonadati; phylum Pseudomonadota; class Gammaproteobacteria; order Pasteurellales; family Pasteurellaceae; genus Vespertiliibacter; species Vespertiliibacter pulmonis. Next base: position 1,183,262 of record NZ_CP016615.1, on the reverse strand, counting down.
AATTTTCATCGTGCTTTGCCAGCACTTCCGTTGCCTGTAATTTAGTTGGTTCAATCAAAACGCCTTGTGCCACAATACCCTGCCCTTCACGAAATAGATCAGGCAAAATACCTTCATATTCCACTTGAATTGCAGGCCCAATATCGTGTAAATCAAATTCGACTTTTAAACTTTTTTGATCCCGTTTTACCGAGCCTTCAACCACCATTCCTCCAACACGAATACGCTGCCCAACTTCAGGCTTAGTATTAGGATTATCCTGCTTGCCATAAATAATTTCTGATGGCGTATAGAATAGGTCAATATTTTGACTTAATGCATACAGCGTAAGCCCTGCTGCAACAGCTACTCCTGATAAAATAGCTAATACAGTTTTAAGTCTTGATTTACGTCTTGGGTTCATACTTTCCCCTCAAATCCACTTCAAAAAATAATAAAAAATCGTTTCAACAATTGCAGTAAAGTACAAGTAGTTTATCAAAAAATAGCAACATTCCATTGCAATCTGTCTTCTACTTAACAACAATCCGACAAAAGTTTGATAATATTCAAACTTTTTACACTAACAAGCGGTCAGTTTATAAAGAAAAAACACAGCAACCGAGATTTTTATAGCTATTGCTCTTGATTTTAGCAATAAAAAACGCTTGGGCCTTTCAGAACAAGCGTTTTCAATTTATTTGATGACGATATTATTTTTCTGAATTGTTCATCTGCCCGATAAACTCTTCATTAAATTCAATTTTAGCTCGTCCTCTCAAATCTTGTAATAAATCGCTGCGTAATGTTGCTCGTTCCGTTTGAATAAATGGTTTTTCAAGCTGTTGGAAATCAGCTAAATTGCCATCTTCTACTTTATCCAATGCAACCACTACAATATCTCCTGCATTATTTTTCATTGCTTGATATTGCGATACCTGCGTTGGTTTTGGCATTGCAAAAATTAATTTTGACAAAAGTGGCTGAGTAACTTGAGCTTGAGCAAATACCAATGTTTGTGCAGGTTCAAAGTTCACAGAGTGTGCTTTATCAGATGCTAATGCCTTAACATCTTCTTGCGCTTTAGCCATCAATATTTTTTCTGCTTTTTCACGTTTTACAGCAACTTCAAGTGCGTTTTTTGCCTCATCAAAGGTTTGATTACTCTGTGCCTTATAATTACTTACTCGTACAAAGATTGTCTCTGAATGGTTACCTTCGCTTAGATCAATCGCATCTGAATTCTGCCCCGTTTGGCTTAAATCACCGCTAAATAATACCTTTAATATTTTTTCATTATTTAACTCTTGTGGAACATTTTCACGAGTAAACTCTGTGGTTTGTTGCACTTTAGTATTTGCTAATTCTGCTACAGCTTCAAGAGAACTACTATTCTCAAAAGCTTTATTTGCCATCTCTCTTGCCATATTTGAGTAATCTACTGTGGCTAACTCATTACGAATAATATCCGTAATTTGCTCTTTAACCTGCTCAACAGGAACAACTTTACTCTCTTTACGTTCCAATACCTTGATAATTGAGTAACCATCATCTACTTTTATTGGCTCACTTACCTGCCCCACTGCCAACGTATTCATCGCATCTTCAAAGGCTTTTGGATAAGTGCCTGATTTTGCCCAACCTAATTCACCACCGTTTGAACCTGATAATTTATCTAACGATTTTTCTTTTGCTAAAGTTGCAAAATCTGTACCTGATTTTAATTGCTGTTCAACAGTTCTTGCACTTTCTTCATTAGCAAGTTGAATATGAGCAACCTTAACTTCACTTGGAGAAATATAATTTGCCTTATTCGTTTGATAATAATTTTCGATCTGTTCTTGTGTTACCTGAATTTTATCTGCAAAGTCTTTCGGCGTAATTGATACATATTCAACAGTAAATTTTTCTGGATTGATAAAAGAAGTTTTGTGTGTATCAAAATAGGCTTGTAATTCCTCATTAGAAGCGGTCTGATTTGCCATCTCTTTTGCAACAGAATAAGTTGCTAATCGCACCGTGCGTTTTTGGAATAACAGCTTAGCTAATAACTCTTTCTGAATAGGTAAGATAAAATCACTGTTAATAATCCCTTCTTGTAGCTGAGAAAATAACATACCCTCACTAACGATTGAAGCATATTGATCCGCACTTAAATTATTATTGACTAACAGTTGTTGATAGAGAGCGTTATCAAATTTTCCATCTCGTTGAAAACTAGGCGTATTAACAATTTCTTGTTTTATTTGATTTACGCTAATACCCATTTTAAGGCTACTTGCATATTGGCGTAGTAGTTCATTATCAATCAATTCATTTAAAATAGAATCATTAAACTGTTTGACATATTCCGGGTTATCTAATGCATCCCAAAAACGCTCCCCTAACTGTTGATTTAACAAATTTTGTTGACGATTTTTAGCCGCATTAAATGCTTGTTGAGAGATCTCTTCACCATTGACTTTCACGGCAGATGTATCTTGACCAAGCAACGTTCCACCAATTCCCCCCAACACAAATGAAAGAGAAACAAGGCTGAAAATAACTTTAAATGCGAAACTATTCGTTTTCTCGTGCATTTTTTCAATCATTGCAATTTTCCTAAATAAAAAGATAAAATTTTTGCGATTATACTTAAAAAGCGGTGAGTTAGCCAATTTGATTTAATGCTCAGTTATTTTTGATTTTTTAAGCAAAATTTGGTTTAATTTACATTCTTTAACGTACTGCAATACTTTCTAAGGATACTGTATGGGTATTTATGCTTATATTTGCTTTCTGTCTGCACTTTCTATTTTATTAGGTTTTTTTACCAGCAAAATTAGTGCTAAAGTACAATCTACAATTGCAATTACTGCATCAGCAATGGTAGGTTCATTAGCGTTACTCTTCTTTGGTTGGCTCGGGTGGTTTAATATCGACACGGTTGCCAAAGAAGTAATGGAACAAGTTGATTTCAATAGTTTTTTACTAAATGGAATCTTAGGCTTCCTGCTTTTTGCAGGTTCATTGGGGATAAAACTCCCTGTAATGAAAGATCAAAAATGGGAAATTACAATTTTTGCTCTATTCTCTACCACGGCTTCCACATTCTTCATCGGTGGTGTCCTTTACGTAGCAAGTCATTTAATTGGCTTACCAATTGATTTCATTTACTGTGTACTCTTTGGGGCGTTAATCTCACCAACAGACCCTATCGCTGTACTCGCCATTATCAAAAATTTACGGGCTCCCAAAAGGCTGTCAATGCAAGTCGAAGGTGAATCCCTATTTAATGATGGTGTTGGATTAGTTGTTTTCACTACGGTTTTTGCAGTAGCATTTGGTGGACAAGAAGCCACTTTTAGCGGGATTTTAGGTTTATTTATGCACGAAGCTATTGGGGGAATTTTACTCGGCTTTGTACTTGGATTTATCGCTCATCTTCTCATTTCTTCAACCGATGATGGTAGTATGGAAATTCTACTTACTCTTACCATTCCAACAGCTGGCTTTATGTTAGCCAATAATGTACTTCACGTTTCAGGTGCATTAGCAATGGTTGTTGCGGGTATAATGATCGGTAACTGGACTCGCCATTCAGGCTTCTCAGAACAAAGCCAACGTTATCTTGACCACTTTTGGGAAATGATCGATCACTTCTTAAACTTCCTACTATTCTTCCTCATCGGCTTTGCATTATTACTAGTTGATTTCAATATCTATGGCATTATTTTAATGGTCATCGCTATTCCAATCTGCCTTTTATGCCGTTATGCAAGCTTATGGGTACCATTTAAAATTTTACAACGCTTTCGCACTTATAATCCATTTACCTTAAAAATTATGACGTGGGGAGGATTGCGAGGTGGTTTAGCCCTTGCAATGGCGCTAGCAATCCCAGCAAAAACAGCATTTGTTAGTGGAATCGATGTCAAAGACTTAATTCTAGTGATGACCTATTCTGTGGTAATGTTCTCTATCTTAGTACAAGGTACAACGATCGAACCGATTATTCGGAAATCAAAAACGGTTGACCCAAATAAGGAAGAGTACTTACAACCAACTAATCAAACGAATCAACACGAATAATTTTTTTAAAAGTTAATAAAGGCATTGATCTAAATAGGCTTTGCCTTTAAAATTCGAAGCTTCGTGTCATAGCTGAATTAGAGATCGGCTATTGATGAATATAAACTAACTACTTTTTAGGAGTAAAAAATGTCTCTAAGTGTAGAAACAAAAGCAAAAATTGTTGCTGAATTTGGTCGTGATGCAAAAGACACTGGTTCTTCAGAAGTGCAAATCGCACTTTTAACTGCTCAAATCAACCACTTACAAACACACTTTGCACAGCATAAGAAAGACCACCACAGCCGTCGTGGTTTATTAGGTATGGTTTCACGTCGTCGTAAATTATTAGACTACTTAAAACGTACCGATCTTGCTAAATATTCAGAAACTATCGCACGTTTAGGTTTACGTCGCTAATTTCAAACATAAAAAAACCGAGCAAATGCTCGGTTTTTTTATCTCTAAAATCTAAGATTTATGCGGATTACGAGTATTACTTCCCACCAAATTACGCATCAACAATGCATAATCTAATTCAACATCTGCTGGTACATCAAGATAAACAAAATGCCCATCACCTAAACCTGCTTCAACCGATTCATTTTTTCGATTCAACATTCTCTCAAGTTTAAAAACAATATTGCCTTTTGGTGTCATCATTTCAACTTCGTCCCCTAATAAGAACTTATTTTTAACAGCAACTTCTGCCATTCCTTGTTCATTACGTTTCCCCGTAAATTCTCCAACGAATTGCTGTTTTTCCGAAATTGAATAACCATAATCATAATTTTGATATTCATCGTGGCTATGGCGCTGTAAAAAACCTTCCGTATAGCCACGATGAGCAAGACTTTCAAGCGTATCCATCAAACTCTCATCAAATGGTTTTCCTGCCACTGCATCATCAATCGCCTTACGATAAACTTGTGCCGTTCTTGCACAATAGTAGAACGATTTAGTCCGCCCTTCAATTTTCAATGAATGTACACCAATTTGGGCTAATTTTTCTACGTATTGTACGGCTCGCAAATCTTTTGAATTCATAATATAAGTACCGTGCTCATCTTCATAAGCGGTCATTTGCTCATCAGGTTTTTGCGTTTCCGCCAGCAAGAAAACTTTGCTGGTACTCTCTCCTTCCCCTAAGGTTGGTGCGACATTTTTGATTTCAATTTGTTGGGCAGGGTCAAACTTTGCAGGAACGATATTCCCTACCTCATCAATTTTTCCTTCTTCCACTTGATATTCCCAACGGCAGGCATTAGTACAAGTACCTTGATTTGGATCTCGTTTATTGATATATCCCGATAGTAAACAACGCCCTGAATATGCCATACACAACGCCCCGTGTACAAAAATTTCAATTTCCATATCTGGCACTTGCTGACGAATTTCTGCAATTTCATCAATAGATAATTCTCGAGATAAAATCACACGGGTAAGCCCCATTTGTCGCCAAAATTTAACTGTTGCCCAATTCACTGCATTTGCTTGCACAGAAAGGTGTACATCAATCTCTGGAAAATGTTCACGCACTAACATAATTAGTCCAGGGTCAGACATAATCAACGCATCTGGCTTCATTGCTACTACTGGCTCAAGATCCCGAATAAAGGTTTTTAATTTTGAATTATGCGGAGAAATATTCACCACAACATAGAATTTTTTACCCAATGCGTGGGCTTCATCGATCCCTATTTTTAAATTAGCGTGATTAAATTCATTATTACGCACACGCAAACTATAACGTGGTTGCCCTGCATAAACAGCATCCGCTCCATAGGCAAAAGCATAACGCATATTTTTTAACGAACCCGCAGGCGAAAGTAACTCTGGTTTATTTTGTAACATTTCAAATCTCTTTCTGATAACAAGTCAGGACTTTCCAGCTAAATAACACTCCTTTATTTAACCCTTTACGGAAAGCATAAAAGGCGTTATTTTGTCGGAATAACGCCTTTTGTGCAAATTTTTTCGAGAAATGCCCGCTTGTTTATCAAAATTACTGGTAATAAGCTACTCACACTCCCTAGTTATCACTTACTGAATTATCTCTCCAAACAAGGTATAATTCACCTACATTTATTTTCTATGAGAAATTATTGATGAAAAATATCCCAATCCATTCTCAAGCAGATATTGAGAAAATTCGCACAGCTTGCAAATTAGCCTCTGATGTATTGGTAATGATTGCACCTCACGTAAAAGAAGGTATTACCACGGGTGAGCTTGATCGTATTTGCCAAGACTATATTGAAAATGTGCAAGGTGGAATTCCAGCCTGTTTAGGCTATCATGGCTTTCCTAAAGCGACTTGTATTTCACTCAATGAAGTAGTCTGCCACGGTATTCCCAGTAATGAAAAGAAACTCAAAAAAGGTGATATTGTAAATATAGATGTTACCGTTATTAAAGATGGTTTCTACGGTGATAATTCAAAAATGTACGTGGTTGGTGAGCCGAGCGTACGTGATCAACGCTTAATGGAAGTTACCCAAGAATCTCTTTATAAAGCATTACGAGTGGTTAAACCTGGTATTCGCCTAAATTTGATTGGCAAAACTATTCAAGACTATGTTGAAAAAGAAGGCTTTTCTGTCGTACGTGAATACTGCGGACACGGTGTTGGTGCAGAATTCCATTGTGATCCACAAGTATTACACTATTTTGCTGACGATAGCGGTGTAATTTTACAAGAAGGTATGGTTTTTACCATTGAACCAATGATTAATGCAGGCAAAAAAGAGATCCGTACAATGAGCGATGGCTGGACAGTAAAAACCAAAGATCGTAGCCACTCTGCACAATATGAACACCAGATCTTAGTAACCAAAGACGGCTGTGAAATAATGACCATTCGTGATGAAGAAATTGAATCAGGCAGAATTTCTCGCCTAATGAACAATCTCTAATCTCATTTAACTGTTATAATTTATCAATAAAAAAAACCGCTTGTAATACAAGCGGTTGTTTTATATAAAGATTACCAACAATCTTACCGTCTGCCATTATTAGAAGATAAAACTACCTCGGTAATTTTTGACATTTAGGGCAAAAAAAACTATTACGCTGTCCAAGTACTTTAGCCTGAATAAGCGTGCCACAATCGTTGCAGGCTTCACCTTTTCTCCCGTAAACTTGTAGCACTTGTGCAAAATAGCCTGGCTTTCCATCTGGCTGAATAAAATCCTTTAGTGTTGTTCCACCTTGTAAAATAGCTTTTGTTAGTACGTCTTTTATCACAGTAGCTAGCCTTTTACACTGTTTTAAAGTCAAATTTTGGGTCGCAAACTCTGGGTGAATGCCCGCCATAAAAAGTGATTCGCAAGCGTAAATATTACCTACACCAACCACGACCGCATTATTCATAATAAAATTTTTTACGGCAACCGTTTTATTTCGACTTTTTTGGTAAAGATAATCGCCTGTAAAATTATCAGAAAGTGGTTCTGGGCCTAATCTTGTAATGAGTGGCGAAGACTCTGCATCTTTTGCCCAAAGCCAAGCCCCAAACTTACGAGGATCGTTATAACGTAAAATTGTTCCATCTGTCATTATCAAATCAACGTGGTCGTGCTTGCCCGCAGGCTTTTTCTGATCTTTAGTTAAAATACCTAAAGAACCCGACATTCCCAAATGGACTAAAATATCACCCCGTTCTGTATGAAAAATAAGGTATTTCGCTCGGCGATAGATAGATAAAATAATCGCTCCGCCCATTTGCTCTAATTCATCGCTAACTCGCCAACGCAACTGTCTTTGACGTACCCAAACGGCTTCAATCGTTTTCCCAACAAGGTAAGGTAAAATTCCTCGCACACTCGTTTCAACTTCTGGTAATTCAGGCATTTCTGATTATCTCCATAAAACAAGCGGTCAGTTATTCTCAACATATTGCAAAAAGTATGAGAAAACTGACCGCTTGTTTAACTAATTATTCTGCGTGTTTCGCGGCTTTCGCAATAATATAACCTACTACACAGCCAACAATCGCAAACGGTAACCACTCCATTGAATATTCTTTAAATGGTAGATTTGCAACAGCCTCAATACCAATCACAGATAAAATTGAGACGATGGTAACCAATGCAATAGCTAAACGTTGTGCTAAAAGTGGTAGCTTAAACACCAAATTGATGAGCAATAATAAAATTACTGTCATTGAAATTGGATAAAGTACTAATAATACCGGAACAGATTTGCTAATTACCGCACTTAAGCCTTGGTTTGCAATCGCAAAACTGATGACGATAAAGAGTACTACATAAGTTTTATATGAAATTTTTGGGAAAATTTCGTGGAAATATTCACTTACGGCAACAGCCAATCCCACGGTTGTTGTTAAACAAGCAAGAGATACAATCACACCTAACATAATACGCCCTGCATCACCAAAGGTTTCGGTTGCTGCTGTATTAAGAATATAAGTTCCAATATTTTGCCCTTTTGCCGTTAAATCTGCTAAAGTTTCCGCATTCATTGGTAAATTGTTGCCAATCCAGCCTAAAGAGATATAAATAAGCGCCAATGCAACTGCCGCAACAAGACCAGATAATATAGTTTGTTTCACTAAAGCTGAGTGGTTAGTTACTTTTGCTTTAATTGCATTAAGTACAATTACTGAAAATGCTAAAGAAGCTAGAGCATCCATTGTAAAATAGCCTTCTAAAATACCTTTAGAAAAAGCGCTTTCCATTACAGGTTTATTGGTTAATACCACAGTATCACCCGTTAGCAAGAAATAGGCTTTAACGACTAAGACAATAATTGCAATTAGTAGAATTGGAGTTAATACGGCTCCAATGCGATCAACCATTTTTGATGGGTTTAAGCTTAACCATAAAGCAATTGCAAAATAGATAAGACTAAAAATGAAGAGTGATAATGCACTTGGCTCACTTAAAAAAGGTAAAATAGCAATTTCATAAGCAGTAGCCCCTGTACGAGGACCTGCAAAGAAAGGTCCAATGGCAAGATAGATTGCCATTAAAAATGCAATAGAAAACCACGGGTGAATACGATTTAATATTTGCTTATAACCGCCTTCATAGAAAGCCGCTACAATAATACCAAGTAGTGGTAATCCTACGCCAGTAATAACAAAACCTGAAATAGCAGACCAAAACTCTGTTCCACTATCTAAACCCAATTTGGGTGGAAAAATAAGATTGCCTGCACCAAAGAAAATGGCAAAGAGCATAAATCCAACAACTAAAACACTTTTACTCATTAGTAATACCTCAAATAAATTATATATTTTTATCTCTACACGCTATCAACAACACCTTGCAGAAATATTTAAAAACGCTAAATCACAAGGCTAAACGATAAAACTGACTTTACAAAAATCTGCTTAAATCAGACCGCTTGCATTGTTAGCTCATATACAAACCACCATTAACGTGGAGAGTTTCACCTGTAATATAACCTGAATCTTCAGAAGCTAGAAAAGCAACTGCTTTAGCAATGTCTTTAGCCTGCCCTAATTGACCCGCAGGAATTTGGTTTAAAATTACATTTTTTTGCTCATCAGTAAGCTCATCGGTCATATCTGTTGCAATAAACCCTGGAGCAACTACGTTTACTGTAATTCCCCGAGAAGCAACCTCTTTTGCTAACGCTTTTGAAAAACCAACAACACCCGCTTTTGCCGCACAGTAATTTGTTTGCCCTGGATTCCCCGTTGAACCAACCACTGAGCCAATGGTAATAATACGCCCAAAGCGTTTTTTCATCATTGTACGCAATACTGCTTTTGATAAACGATAAACAGAGGTTAAATTTGTTTGAATAATATCGAACCATTCATCGTCTTTCATTCGCATCAATAAATTATCACGAGTAATTCCTGCGTTATTGACTAAAATATCAATATCACCAAATTCCTCTTTAATTCTCGCTAATACTAACTCAACAGATTCAACATCTGCTACGTTTAATACTAAACCTTTACCTTGTTCGCCTAAATAAGCCGAAATACTTTCTGCCCCTTTTTCAGACGTAGCTGTACCAATAACAAATACACCTTTGGCGGATAATTCTTCGGCAATAGCACGCCCGATACCACGGGTTGCTCCCGTTACTAATGCGATTTTATTTTGCATATATTCTTTCCCTCCTGATAAAAAACTATTTAAATATAATAATTAAAATGTGATAGCCTCTAACGATACTACATCATTTACCGCTTTAGCGATAATTTCTTTCGAAATACGGCTTGCTAGCCCAGTTAAAACTTTATTAGGGCCAACCTCATATAAATTTGTTACCCCTTCTTCAACCATTTTTTCAATAATTTCTGTCCAACGAACAGGGCTATAAAGCTGACGCACCAATGCTAAACGAATTGCGGCTGGATTCGTTTCCACTTGAACATCAACATTATTAATCACTGGCACATTAGGTGCATTAAAGGTTACGTTCACTAAAGCCTCTGCAAGCTGATCTGCCGCTGGTTTCATTAACGCACAATGAGAAGGCACACTTACGGCTAAAGGTAATGCACGTTTTGCCCCTGCCTCTTTACATAGCTCACCCGCTCGCTCTGCGGCTTTTTTCGTCCCTGCAATTACAACTTGCCCTGGAGAGTTGAAATTTACTGCAGACACCACTTCGCCAGTTTCCTGTTGGGCTTGTTCACAGGCCTGAATAATTAACTCATTCGCTAACCCAATAATCGCAAACATTGCACCTGTTCCTTCCGGCACTGCCGATTGCATTGCATTACCACGCAGTTCCACTAATTTAACAGCCTCTTGAAAATCTAATACCCCTGCACACACTAAGGCAGAATATTCCCCCAAGCTATGCCCTGCCATTACTGACGGTTTCTGTTCTGGGAATTTTTGTTGCCAAATACGATAAAGGGTAACCGATGCCGTTAATAATGCAGGCTGGGTACGTTGTGTTTGTCCAAGCTCTTCGGCTGTACCATTTTGAACTAGATCCCATAAATCATAGCCCAATACCTCGCTGGCTTGCTGGAAAGTTTGTTCAACCACGGGGTAAAGCGGTGCAAGATCCGCTAACATTCCAACCGCTTGCGATCCTTGTCCTGGAAAAACCATTGCAAATTTAGTCATTATTTATCCTATTTTAAAATTTGAATTTATCTTCCTTAATTTTAGGAAAACACTCAATGTATATTATTTTCTTACGTAATCTTTTCTGACTAGCCGGCAATAATGTCCAATAGTTTGCCAACCTAATACTTGATAGAGATATTGTCCTTGTTCACTTGCACACAATAATCCTTTAGATATGCCACGCTCTTTTGCATCTTGTGTTAATAAATTTATTACCATAGAAACATAGCCTTGACGGCGAGCATTTTCTGCCGTGTGACTACAATCATAAACGACAAAATCACCGTAGTAACCTACCTGTCCTTGACTGAGCATTTCACCTTGTTCATTGCGTATAATAATGGCTAGACGAGCATCTGATTTCTGGTTTTCAATAGCCATATTATCGGGTAAAGTAACAGCTTTTACTCGCAAATTTTCGTTATACATCATAAAAGCAGATAACCGCTTGTTAGTCTGCTGAATAGTATAACTTTCCAATTTCAATTTTCTGGCGACCTTGTGCTTCACGCCATTTATTAGTATCACGCAACGAGTAAACACAACCGCAATACTCTTGTTGGTAAAAACGCTCACGTTTACTAATTTCAATCATACGCTGAGATCCACCTGCTTTTCGCCAGTTATAATCCCAATAAACAACGTCATCATATTTTTCCGCCGCACGGTGTCCACAGCCGTTGATTTGGTTCATATCTTTCCAGCGAGAAATCCCCAAACAGCTCGTAAACACAGGGAAGCCATTTTCGTGAGCATATTCGGCAGCTTTTTCAAACCGCATATCAAAACACATTGTGCAACGAATACCGCGTTCTGGCTCATCTTCCATTCCTTTAGCACGATCAAACCAATTTTGGCGATCATAATCAGCATCAATAAACGGAATACCCCATTTTTCTGCAAAACGAATATTTTCATCTTTACGGATCAAATACTCTTTCAATGGGTGAATATTTGGATTATAGAAATAAATGGTAAATTCAATTCCCGAAGCGTGAATAGCTTCCATTACCTCCCCCGAACAAGGGGCACAGCAGGAATGCAATAGTAATTTATTATGCCCATTTGGCAATTCTAACTTTTCACGCACAAAAGGGGCATTAGGATCTTTTCCCTTACGGGTTTTCTTTTTAATTGGTTGGTCTATCATTGAAATATTTTTTGTTATGTAATTGTTTATTATGTATCCGAAAAAAGAGGGAATGTCTAGTGTTAAAAGATCAATATGAACGTTCAACAGACAAATACGCTAACGAAACCAATGCCTGTTTATATTCACTTTCTGGTAAAATAGCGATTGCATCAACGGCTTTTTGAGCCTCTTGTTTGGCTCGTTGCATTGTATAATCCAACGATTTTTGTTCTGCCATAATAGTAAGAATTTCATCAAGCGCTTCACGTTTTCCGCCTTGTTCAATCGCTTCACGGATCAATGCAGATTGCTGTTCATTCCCGTTACGCATTGCGTGTAATAATGGGAGCGTTGGCTTGCCTTCTGCAAGGTCATCACCCACATTTTTACCTAATTTTTCTGCATTAGCACTGTAATCTAAAATATCATCAACTAATTGAAATGCCGTGCCTAAATAGCGTCCATACATCTGTAATGCTTTCACTTGTTCGGCATCTGCACCTGCAACTAATGCCGCACATTGCGTGGCTGCTTCAAACAAACGCGCTGTTTTGCTATAAATCACCTGCATATAATTTTCTTCGCTGATATTAGGATCATTCATATTCATTAACTGCTGAACTTCCCCTTCAGCAATAACATTCGTTGCATCAGACATCACCTTCAGTACAGGGAGAGAATTTAAACTGGTCATCATCTGAAATGCCCGAGTATAGATAAAATCTCCCACCAATACACTTGCCGCATTACCAAAACAGGCATTAGCTGTTTCTTTTCCACGACGCATATCCGATTCATCGACGACATCATCGTGAAGTAACGTTGCCGTATGAATAAATTCGGCAAACGCTGCACAGGTAATATGTTCTTGTCCTTGATAGCCTAACGCTTTGGCTGACAACACTGCAATTAAGGGGCGAATACGCTTACCGCCACCGCTGATAATATAAAAACCCAGTTGATTGATCAGGGAAACATCTGAATTAAGTTGAGCTAAAATAGCCTGATCAACAGCATCCATATCTGTTTTAGCAAGGGCAGAAATCTGTTCAAGGGTAAGTTGCATTGTCATTAGAATTTTTATATTTGAAATAAGGGGGGATTTTACCTTAATGTTCGGGTAGGTTCAAAATAAGAATGTAAACAAGCGGTCTGTTCCGATGAGAAATTTGTAAATTTCTCGCCAAACTGACCGCTTGCGATCATCAAATAATAAAATAGTTCGTCTCTAATTCTTACTGATTGGTTCAACCCGTGCTAATTTCACCATATTTTCCGCAACATCTAGCACCGTAATCTGTAAATTAAAGAGGGTGAATTGCGTGTCTTCATCAGGAATTTTTTCTAAATGTTCCACAATTAACCCGTTGAATGTTCGCACTTCATCAGAAGGTAAATTCCAGTTAAATAATTTATTCAAATCACGCAGATTAGCAGAGCCTTCAATCAATACTGATCCGTCCGATTGCAATTTTACTTCTTCTGCTAAGGTTGGAGCCGCTGATGTTGTAAATTCACCAACAATTTCTTCTAGAATATCTTCAAGAGTAACTAACCCTTTAATATCGCCATATTCATCAACTACTAATCCTACACGCTCTTTATTTGTTTTAAAATTCATTAATTGAGTTGTTAAAGGTGTACCTTCGGGGATAAAATAAGCTTCATCTACCGCTCGCACCAACATTTCTTTGGTAAATTCATTACGTTCGAGCATTAAGCGAAAAGCCTCTCGTACTCGCAACATTCCTAGCACGCTTTTATCCATATTGCCTTTATAGATAACAACTCGTGCGTGAGCAGCCCCTGTGAGTTGTCGCATAATGGCTTTCCAATCATCATCAATATCAATGCCACCAATATCATTACGAGGCACCATAATATCGTCCACCGTAACTTTTTCCATATCTAGAATAGAAATCAACATTTCTTGGTGGGAGCTTGGAATATATCGCCCAGCTTCCAGCACAACCGCTCGAAGTTCCTCCGTACTTAGCCCTGATTTTTCAGACTTTTTAATCCGTAGTAATTTCATTAAAGCATTGATGATCAAATTCATCAAAAACACAATCGGCATTAAAAGCTGTTTTAATGGTGTGAGTAAATAGCTCGCAAAAAAACCGACTTTCTCAGGGTAAATTGCTGCCACTGTTTTTGGTAGAATTTCTGAGAAAACCAACATAACAAAGGTCAATAACCCTGTAGCAATAGCAACGCCTGCTTCGCCAGAAAGTTGCATACCAATCATTGTTGCAATGGCTGAGGCTGCAATATTAACTAAATTGTTACAGATTAAGATAAGGCTTAACAGCACATCGGTTTTAACAAGCAATTTCTCAGCTTGTTTTGCACCACGATGCCCTTGTTCTGCCAGATGTCGCATACGGTAGCGATTAAGGGACATTAGCCCTGTTTCAGAGCCAGAAAAAAAAGCGGATAAGACTAAAAGAATAACTAAAGCAATAAATAAGCTACTCAGGGGAATACTTTCCAAAATCAGATTCCTATATTAATTAAACAAACAAGCGGTAAGATTTATACATTTTTTGGCAAAATGTTTCTTACCGCTCACATTAGGCTAGTTTTACCCTAGCCGACTGCCGAAATAAGCGACAGTAAGTAACATAATACCTGAAATTGAGTAAATTAGCACCCGATTTCCACGCCAATGGAACTGCCACAAACCTAGTAATAAAAAACCATAGACGATCCACGCCATAAACGAAAAAATAGCTTTATGAATTTGTTCAGGTGCAAAAAAATTATGCAGATAAACACTTCCCGTAATGAGTGTAATGGTTAAAAATAATTGAGCGACTAACGTTAAAGTTAAGAAATGTCGTTCAACTGTCATCAACGGCGGAAGAATCGGTGAAAAGGGAACTCGCTTGGATTTCAAACGGCCATTTAGCCAGCGGAGTTGAATGGCATACAATAACGCAATAAAAAACAATCCATAGGAAAAAATTGCTGTCGCTAAATGCCACATTAACCCTGTATTTTCAGACAGTTGTTTGATTAAACTACCTTCCAAGAAGGTAGATAATACCACCGTAATAATTCCCAATAAATAAATAATAGACAGAGGGAACCAAATACTCCGCCAGCGAATAAGAGCAATCGTTGCCACAGCACTTATGCACACACTAAGCAGTGAGCCAATATTTACAATGGTTAAATTTTGCCCTTCATTGACAAAGAAATAGTGAGAAACATTGATTAAATGGCAGATAACTGCAAAAACCCCACAGCATAATACCGCTTTAACATTGGGCTTTTGATTGAAATCTAAATAGGCAATGGTCGGCACAATCCATAGTAATGCCACACAATAGGCTAAAATAGTAAGAATAGCGGATAACATTTTTATTACTCAATAGGAATGATTTTTAAATAGCTTAACGTTATCAGTTTTCTCAAAAATTCGCTAGCTATTCTCCGATCTTTATTATCTTTCTAACTTGATCAATTACTCTACCAACAAAAATTATTTGACCTCAAAGGAGTTAAGTAACTGTTGAATTTCTACTGGCACTTGCTTAGGACTTGGTACAAATATCTGTTTATGCCGTTGTAATTCGCCTTTTTCCAATACAATACTACTCTTAGGCACTTTAAATAGTTTACTTAAATATTTTAGTAAATGTGCATTTGCCTGCCCCTCAATAGGCGGAGCTGTTACCGCAATTTTTAATTCATTATCGTGTAAACCAACGATCTGATCTCGGCTCGCTTTGGGCTGTAAAAAAATCCGCAAACGAATACCGTGCGGATTTTCACATAATTCGACCGCTTGCACTATGCAACCGCCCAAAGTTGTCCAAAAATACGATACATCATACTATTTAAGAATAATAAAGCAAAGCCAAGTACCATTACAGAAAAATCAAGCATTCCTGTACGAGGCAATACTTTACGAATAATACCCAAAACAGGCTCAGTAATTTGTGCTACAACATAATCTAAAGGGTGATTTCCTTGCGTCACCCAGCTCATCAATGCACGAATAAGCGTGCTAAAAAAGAGAATTTGTCCAAATGTTTTTAATAGGCTAAGTAGCCCTATCAATACTGCACTAGGTACATTAACGCCAAAAAGAATAAATTGTACGCCAACAATTAACGCTGCAATCAATAACGCAGAAAAATTTATGCCTTTTATAGTTGGAATAAATTTACTCACGGGGTTTACAATCGGATTTGTCAAACGCATTAGTGTTTGAGAAACAGGAATATAAGGATCAACCTTACAAAATTGTAACCACGCTCTCATTACCAACACAAAATTAAAAAAACCAACAACGATTGAAATAATTGGTGCTAAGATTTCCATAAATCTCTCTCAATGAAACGCTATTAAATCAAACAAGCGGTGAAATATTTTACAAATTTACACCTAAACTCACCGCTTATTTATTATATCTACTTACCTAAAATTATTCAGCGTAAATAGGTAGATCCCACCAAATATCAAATAATTTGCTTACATCAATTTCAGTTAATCCATTATCTTCTAACCATTTTTGCACTAATTGACGATGAGATTCATCACATTTACCTAATTTTTCTAAGCAAACTAACCCTTCCCAATGTAAATAACCACTTCCTTCATAAGCTAAACCGTTAGGACGAATAACTTCTTCAATAAAACGATCAACAATAGTATCAATTTGATCAATACCTGTACCATCAGCAAATTGGAATTTAACTAAAAAACCAAGCTCTTGGAACTCGGCTAAGTGCATTTTTTTGCGTTGTCTGCGATTACGATTTGGCTGTGCCATTTTATACTCCTATCGTATGAATGAATTAAAGACTATTTTGAAATAGTTGCTTTAATTAATTTTTCTGCTTTACCTAAATTATTTTCTACCTCTGAATAAGCTGTTTTTGAATGGCTAACAACTTGTTCTGCCGTATTCAATAACACATCTACACGATTTTTATCCGTTTGTGTTATCAATACTTTAAGAGGCAATTGTAATGCTAGGGTAGGATCTTTTACCATTAATGGCGTGCCAGCTTTTGGAGAACCATAAATAATCACTGTTGCTGGTTGCATCTCTAAGCCATCTTCTTTCGCTGCTTTTTGATGATCAATTTGTGCAAAAATTGTCATACCTTTACTTTTAAACGTATCCGTTAATACAGAAACGGTCTGTTGAAAGTCATATTTACTCTCAATCATTTCAGGCTGTAAGTTATTACTTGCAACGGCTGAACCTGCCATAAATGCTAATGCTGAAAATAACATTTTAATTTTCATGTTTACCTCATTTTTTACTGTTTAATAAAATAAAGATCCCAAACACCATGACCAAGTTTTTGTCCCCGTGCCTCAAATTTTGTCATTGGACGAAAATCTGGGCGAGGAATAAAATCATTAGTAGGTGATTGATTCGTTAATTGAGGAAATTGTCTCAATACATCGAGCATATGCTCTGAATAATTTTCCCAATCGGTTGCCATATGAATAAAGCTACCTTGAGTAAGTTTTACTAATACTTGCTCAATAAAAGTTGGCTGTACAATACGACGTTTATGGTGTTTTGCTTTTTGCCACGGATCAGGAAAATAAAGCTGTAATCCGCCAAGAGAATTATCGGCAATACTGTCTCTCAAAATTTCTGTCGCATCATGACAAATCACACGTAAATTTTTTACCCCTTTTTCTACCGCATAGGCAATACAAGCCCCCACACCTGGCGTATGTACCTCAATCCCAATATAATTTAAGCTAGGATTTTGCTCTGCCATTTCTACTAATGATTTTCCCATACCAAAGCCAATTTCTAACACGACAGGGTTATCATTACCAAAAATAGCAGCGAAATCAAAAGGCGTATTTTGATAATCCAGCCCAAAGCTCGCCCAATTATCGTTCATCATATCCCGTTGATAATCGCTTAAACGCCCAGTGCGTAACACAAAGCTACGCACTTTACGTAAATAACGGCCATCTTCAGTAAATTCCGCTCGTTCAACGGTTTTTCGTTTTTTATCTGCAAAAGTTATTTGTTGCGACATACTAGAACCTTACCAATGCAGATCCCCAAGTCCAGCCACCGCCAAAGGCTTCAAGTAAAAGTAGCTGACCACGTTGAATACGCCCATCACGCACGGCTTCATCAAGTGCGACAGGAATTGTTGCTGCACTGTTATTGCCGTAGCGATCTAACGTAATAACCACTTGGGATAAATCCATCTCTAATTTTTCTGCTGTTGCTGTAATAATACGTAAATTGGCTTGATGTGGTACAAGCCAATCAATTTTACTTTTATCTAAATGATTTTCAGCGAGTGTTTCTTCAACTACACTCGCTAACTCTCTTACAGCCAATTTAAACGTTGAATTGCCTTGCATTTGAATATACCCTGAAGTTTCTACTCCACGCAATTCATTACTTAATGATAGCCCATTAGTTTTATCCGCAGAAGAATGTAAATGCGTAGAAATAATTCCACTTTCATTACTTGCTTCTAAAATCACAGCACCAGCACCATCGCCAAATAACACAACGGTACTACGATCTGTCTCATCTAATTTACGGGAATTGAGATCTGAACCAATCACTAATGCTTTTTTTGCTTTTCCTGTTTTTATAAATTGATCTGCCACACTCAATGCGTAAACAAATCCTGTACAGGCGGCTGCAACATCAAATGCAATCGCATCGTTAATCCCTAATAAACCTTGAATTTGACAAGCTGCACTTGGGTAAGCGTGTGAATGAGTCGTTGTTCCCACGACAATTAAATCAATTTCTTGAGGGTCAAGCGCAACTTGTGATAAACACTGCTTTGCCGCCTCAAAGCCCATTGTGGCAACGGTTTCATTTTCTTGTGCAATGCGACGTTCCTTAATACCAGAACGAGTTACGATCCATTCATCAGAAGTCTCAACCATTTTTTCTAAATCAGCATTCGTGCGAACTTGTGTAGGAAGATAACTGCCTGTCGCTAAAATTTTGCTATACATATTTTATTCTTATTCTCAAAAATTTTAATCGGCTCGTATTATAACGCAAAAGCCTACTCATTGCGAAAACTGCCTCTATTTAATGACTTTATAAATTACACTAGATATTCTAGATATCCTAGTTTTTCAGCCAGTAAGCAACCAAAGTAAACTATTATTCTCTAAAATGCAGATTAAAAATATGCTGAAATACAGTGGGTAACTACAATGAGGATAAGCGATAAGATTGTTACTATTATTTGCATAATAGAAAATAATACGGGGACTAATGTCCCCGCTTACTATACCCCACCCAAAGGTAAGATTAGTCAAATTATATCTCGAGAGATAATTTGAATTATTTATTGATCACTTTACGACCACGGTAGTAACCGTCTGCAGTAACGTGGTGACGTAAATGAGTTTCACCTGTTACTTTATCCACAGATACTGCCGCAGTAGTTAATGCATCGTGTGAACGACGCATATCACGACGTGAACGAGATTTCTTATTTTGTTGAACAGCCATTGGCTATACTCCTAGATCTAGTTTTTCTTTAAATTAGCTAATACGGCAAACGGGTTAGGCTTTGTTGCCAATTCTTCTGGCAATTCACCAAATACCTGTTCTGCCACGGACACTTCACAGTGTTCAGAGTCATGCATTGGAACTAATGGCAGAGAAAGAATAAATTCATCTTCAACCATCTCACCCAAATTTATTTCACCAAACTCATTGAGTTCAATTGGTTCATAACTTTCAGGGAGAAAGTCTGCTTGCTCCAAATTTTTTACTGGACTGAAAATAAATTCACAGTTCAGCATTTGCGAATATGGGTTACTACAACGCTGGCATTCTAGTTCTACTTCAACTTGTGCAGTGCCTTTAATCACCGTAAGTTTTTGCGGATCTACAAGCAACGATAAAGTAACTTGTGCATCGCTTAGCACTTTGCCTACTAACTCACCCAAACGGTTCATTAAGTTACTTGGAATGTAACCTGTATAATCCATTCGACGCTGGGCGTCTTTATAAGGGTCAATTGTAAGCGGTAGTTTTACTTTTTGCATAGGGTGTGAATATTACAGATTGCTAGCAAAATAGTCAAAGGGAAAATCGGGCTTTGCAAAAAATTACGAGAAACTAACCGCTTGTTCTCTTTCTGATTATTATCATAGGTAGAAACTTATCCTTTTCAATCATTAGGCACTACGCATTTCATCTCAATTTGTTACAATGCAAAAAATTTTACTTTCTTATTGATGATACAGGAGAAATCTTAATGACATTACAAGCAATTATTGAATCTGCTTTTGAGCGCCGTGCTGAAATTACCCCAAATAATGTGGACTCTGCGACAAAATCTGCCGTAGAAGATGTGCTAGCAGGGCTAGATAGTGGTAAATACCGTGTTGCTGAACAAATTAACGGTGAATGGGTAACCCATCAATGGTTAAAAAAAGCGGTATTACTTTCATTCCGTATCAATGACAATCAAATAATTGATGGGGCAGAAACCAAATATTTCGATAAAGTTCCCCTTAAATTTGCAGATTATGACGAAGCTCGCTTTCAACAAGAAGGCTTCCGTGTTGTACCTTCTGCGACTGTGCGTAAAGGCGCATACATTGGCAAAAATGTAGTATTAATGCCATCTTATGTGAATATCGGTGCTTACGTTGGTGAAGGCACAATGGTGGACACTTGGGCAACCGTTGGCTCTTGTGCTCAAATCGGTAAAAACGTACATCTTTCTGGTGGAGTTGGTATTGGTGGTGTATTAGAGCCACTACAAGCAAATCCGACAATTATTGGTGATAACTGTTTTATTGGGGCTCGTTCTGAAATTGTAGAAGGCGTAATTGTAGAAGAAGGCTGTGTAATTTCAATGGGTGTATTTATCGGTCAATCAACCAAAATTTACGACCGTGAAACAGGCGAAATTCATTATGGACGAGTGCCTGCAGGCTCTGTTGTAGTATCAGGTAGCCTACCATCAAAAGATGGTAAATATAATCTTTACTGTGCAGTTATCGTGAAAAAAGTTGATGAGAAAACTCGTGGTAAAGTTGGTATCAACGAATTATTACGCTCAATCGAAGAATAATTATAAAAAAACCGCATATCATCATGATAATGCGGTTTTTTATTTCTCCTAAAATTACTTCAGCCCTAATTTCTGCTCTAAGTAATGGATATTTGTGCCACCATCTCTGAAATGTTCATCTTCTAAAATTTGCTGATGAAGAGGGATATTTGTCTTAATGCCCTCAATAATCATCTCTCTTAACGCATTTTCCATACGACAAATAGCAATTTCACGAGTTTCCCCATAGGTAATCAGTTTTGCAATCATTGAATCATAATGAGGCGGGACTGCATAGCCTGAGTAGATATGTGAATCCCAACGCACACCTAAACCACCAGGAACGTGCAAACGTGTAATTTTTCCTGGTGAAGGTAAGAATGTTTTTGAATCTTCTGCATTGATACGACATTCAATAGCGTGTCCACGAACTTTAATCTCATCTTGCTTAATAGACAATGGTAAGCCTGCGGCAATGCGTAGCTGCTCTTTGACTAAATCAACCCCAGTTACCATTTCAGTTACAGGGTGTTCTACTTGAATACGGGTATTCATCTCAATGAAATAAAATTCACCATTTTCGTATAAGAACTCAAAAGTACCTGCACCACGATAGCCAATTTCGATACACGCATTCGCACAACGCTCACCAATTGATTTACGCACTGCCTCTGTAATACCTGGTGCAGGCGCTTCTTCAACCACTTTTTGGTGACGACGTTGCATTGAGCAATCACGTTCTGCTAAATAAATTGCATTGCCGTGAGTGTCCGCAAGCACTTGAATTTCAATATGGCGTGGATTTTCAAGGTATTTTTCCATATAAACCATATCATTATTAAATGCTGCTTTAGCTTCCGCTTTGGTCATCGCAATAGATTCTTCCAAGTCTTTTTCGTGATGGACAACTCGCATACCACGCCCACCGCCTCCGCCAGAGGCTTTAATAATCACTGGATAACCAATTTTTTTTGCAATTGTTTTATTTTTTTCTACATCATTGCCAACAGGTCCGTCTGAACCTGGTACACAAGGCACGCCTGCTTTTTTCATTGCATTGATTGCTGATACTTTATCGCCCATTAAACGAATAACATCAGCAGTTGGGCCGATAAAAGTAAAACCAGATTTTTCTACCTGTTCAGCAAAATCTGCATTTTCAGATAAAAAACCATAGCCTGGGTGAATAGCATCTGCCCCCGTTACTTCCGCTGCTGCAATAATTGCTGGAATATTTAAATAGCTTTTCGTTGAAGCAGCAGGACCAATACAGATAGTTTCATCGGAAAGAAGAACGTGTTTTAATTCACGATCGGCAGTAGAGTGAACTGCTACGGTTTTAATTCCAAGCTCTTTACAAGCTCGTAAAATGCGAAGTGCAATTTCGCCACGATTGGCAATGACAACTTTTTCTAACATTAGTGTCTATCCTTAATTATGCAAGCGGTAAGATCTACAATTTTTTTTGCAAAAAATGGAGAAATCTAACCGCTTGTAACGCTAAATTTATTCAATAATGAAAAGCTTTTGATCAAATTCAACGGCTTCACCGTCATTGACTAAAATTGCTTTGATTACACCTGCTTTATCTGCTTCAATGCGATTCATCATTTTCATTGCTTCTACGATACAAAGCGTATCACCAACTTTCACACTTTTACCTACTTCAACGAAAGGCTGAGCTTCTGGGCTTGGGCTACGGTAGAATGTACCGACCATTGGAGAAAGCACTGGATAGCCTGTCGCTTCTTCTACTGCCGTAGGTGTCGGCGCTGATACTGGTGGGTTTGCAACAGGCGTTGTATTCATTGTAGGAGCAGTTGTCGCTACTTGTTGTGGTGCAACGACATATTGTGCAGGAGTAGCAACGGGAGCAGCACGGCTAATTCGTACTGTTCCCTCTTCTTCCGATACTTCTAATTCAGTAATACCAGACTCTTCTACAAGTTCAATCAGTTTTTTAATTTTGCGAATATCCATAATTCGATCCGTTTCTGTGTCTAAAGTTAAAAATAAATTGTCCCATAAAGAAAATATGGGCATAAAATTGGGCGTAGATTACCTGAATTTTCGCTAATTTGCGATGAAAATCTTACAAAATTGGCGAAAATAAAGGTTTTTTTACACTGATCGTATCAGTTAGAAATTATCTATTACTTGGTATTTAAAAAAATTTAGAGCGTAATCTAAGCCATATTCATAGCTTTTTACTCCTAAACCACAAATCACCCCTTGAGCAATATCACTCAAATAAGAGTGATGACGAAACGGTTCCCTGCTATGCACATTTGATAAATGAACTTCTACAAAAGGAATTGCAACAGCCAATAATGCATCTCGCAATGCAACGCTCGTGTGGGTAAATGCCGCTGGGTTGATAATAATAAAATCAACGACTTGAAACGCCTGATGAATTCTTTCAATCAGTAAATGTTCACTATTCGTTTGAAAACACTCT
This sequence comes from Vespertiliibacter pulmonis, assembly GCF_013377275.1. Classification (NCBI taxonomy): domain Bacteria; kingdom Pseudomonadati; phylum Pseudomonadota; class Gammaproteobacteria; order Pasteurellales; family Pasteurellaceae; genus Vespertiliibacter; species Vespertiliibacter pulmonis. The sequence continues at coordinate 1,159,511 of NZ_CP016615.1, read as the reverse complement.
AATTCAACTCCACGCTCACTAGCAAGACGCTGTAAATGCTGTTCAATATTCTCAAGAGTTGCCTTCCCGTAAATATGCGGCTCACGCTTACCTAACATATTTAGATTAGGCCCATTTAACAGTAACATTTTCTTCATTAAATTGCCTTAGCTTGCAATACAAGCGGTAAGATACGACTATTTTTTACAAAATTTCTTTCACTAATTCGGGTGGACGGCAAAAACGAGTGCCTTGTGAGCTACTTGCAAAAGGTCGATTTAACAAACTTGGATTTTCTGCCATTAACTGAATTAATTCTTCATCACTAAGTGTTTTACCTGCTACCTGCTGAGTATAGACTTCAACATCAGTGCGTAATGCTTGTTGCACTGAAATACCACTTTCACAAATCAACACTGCAATCTGCTCTGCTGATAATGGGGTTTTAAGATATTCAACAATAATCGGCTCAATGCCTAATGCTTGAATAATTTCTAATGTTTCCCGTGATTTACTGCATTTTGGGTTATGGTAAAGAGTAACTATCATTTAACCTTCCGTCTTTATATCGTTACGCAATGAAACCATTAGCTGATCAATTTTGAAATTTTCTGTGTCAATAATCTCAAACTTATAATCACCGTATAGCACAAAATCCGTTTTTTTCGGAATTTTTCGCAACATATACATCATAAAACCACCAATGGTTTCGTAATTTTCTTGATTTGGAAATTCAGTAATATCTAACGCTCGCATTACATCTTCTAGGGGCGTTGAACCATCAATTAACCACGAATCTTGATCTCGGCGAATAATCTGTTCTTCCTCATTAGAAACAAGCTCTCCCATAACGATACTCATTACATCATTTAAGGTAACAATACCAACTACCAATGCATATTCATTGATAATCACCGCAAAATCTTCTCCCGAAGATTTAAACAGTTCCAAAACTTCATACAATGAAAGAGTATCTGGGATATATAACGCCTTACGTAAAATACGTTTATCAGTTAAAGAGACTTTTTCTTCCTGTAAAAACAGGGTAAGTAAAGTATGAGATTCTACATAACCAATCGTTTTATCAATACTGCCATTTGAGATCAACAATTTTGAATGAGAATTTTGTTTTAAGGTTTCTAATACTTGCTGGCGTGTGAATGATTTATCTAAATAAACAATATTTTCACGAGTTGTCATTGTTGAAGTTACTGTTCGCTGTTGCATATCGAGGATATTTTCAATCAAATAATGCTCTTGCGTTTTCAACACACCCGCTTCTGCACCAGCATCAACCATTGCGATAATATCTTCAGACGTCATATTATCTTGACGTATAGTAGAAACACGTAACATTCGAAATAACAAATTGGCGAAGCTATCAAACAACACAACAAGCGGTTTAAACAGCAAAATAATAACGGTCATAATACCGACCATTTTTAATGCCACGTTTTCAGGATTTGCCATCGCCATTCGCTTTGGCATTAAATCTGCCAGTAAAACAAATGAAGTAGTTACTAAGGCAAAAGAGAGCCACGATGCTGCACTTGGCAACCATTCTGCTTGGCTATATTGAGCTAAAAACCGATAAACATAAGGGGTAATTGAACCTTCACCGATCATACCACCTAAAATTGCCACCATATTAAGCCCGATTTGTACCACCGTAATAAACTGCCCGGGTTGTTCCTGTAATTGCAATACCTTCTTAGCTTTAAGATTACCCTCGTTTACTAAATTTTGTAACTTGAGCTTTCTTGCCCCAGCTAAGGAAATTTCAGCTGATGAAATCACTGCACTGGCAATAATCAGCACTAAAATAATTAAAATCGATTCAAATAAGCCCATAATTTTTTAATCTGCCCTATAAATTTAAACGATTATAACAAAGCCGAAATTATAAGCAAAAAATCACTGGAATTTTACCGCTTGTTTCGGGTAAAGTAGGGATATTCATACCCACAATAAACAAAAGGAGAACCAAATGGATCTTTACTATGCTATTGGTATTGCTCTACTTATCGTGATATTTATCGCTGCTCTCGTTATTGCTCTACTTTTTCGCCGAGTCGTAAAAACGAACGAGGTTCACATCGTACAATCAGGTGGTAAAACGACTTCTTATGGAAAAGACACTGGCAATGGCAATGTTTATTATGCTTTTCCTGCTTGGCTCCCTATCATTGGGGTAAATACCATTGTTTTACCTGTTTCTGTGTTCTCAATCAAAATTGATAACTATGAAGCCTATGACTTAGAACGCTTACCTTTTGTTGTTGATATTACTGCTTTCTTTAGGGTTTCTGATTCCAATCTAGCCGCTCAACGGGTTTCTGATTTTCACGATATGAATATACAGCTCGTTGATATTATTCAAGGCTCAGTAAGATCCATTCTTTCTAGCCGAAATTTAAACGATATTTTACAAGTCCGTTCAGAACTCGGCGATGATTTTACCCTTGCAGTTAAAGAACAATTGAAAAGCTGGGGAATTGAACCTGTTAAAAATATCGAACTAATGGATATTCGAGATAGCGGTAGCTCAAAAGTTATTTTCAATATTATGGAAATCAAAAAATCTTTTATTGAAAAAGAGAGCCGTGTGGAAGTCGCCCGTAACCAAAAAGAAGCACAAATTGCTGAAATTGAAGCGAAAAAAGAAGCTGACGTAAAAAAACAAGAAGCAGAAAAAGAAGTCGGTTTAAAAACCGTTGAAAATCAACGTGAAGTAGCAATTTCCAACGAACAAGCCCAACAACAAGTCAAAGAGCAAGAAAAGCTGACAAAAGAACGTGAAATGGACGTTAAACGGGTGGCAGAAGTCAAACAAGCTGAAATTGCCAAAGAAGTAGAAATTGTTAAAGCTGATCAAAATAAACGGACACAAGAAATTAAAGCTGAGGCTAATCGCAATACCTTAATTATTGATTCAGAAGCAGAAAGACAGCACCAAATTTTGGTTGCTGAAGGGGAAAAACAGAAAGCCTTTTTAGAAGCTGAGGCCTTACTTGAAACTAAAGATAAAGAAGCACAAGGGATTGCTAAAATCGGTTCTGCCGAAGCAGAGGCAAAACAGAAACTTGAAATTTCATTGGTTTCTGGGCAAATTGAACTTGCTAAAGAGATCGGCAGTAATGTTGGCTATCAACAATATCTTGTGAGTATCCGCCAAATTGAGGCAAATCAAGCCGTTGGAATGGAACAAGCCAAAGCCTTAGCAAACTCAGAGATGAAATTTATCATCAATGAAGCTAAAGTCGATAAGGGGATTGAACGAGTCGGTGAATTATTTAGCTCAACAGGCGGAACAAAATTAGCGGCTACCCTTGAAGGGCTAAACCAATCCGATTTAGGCAAAGCCTTAATTGGTAAATTCTTAGGCAATAACGATCCTAAAAATACCACTACGTCATAGCCTGATCGTAAAATAAATATTTATAAAACAACAAGCGGTAAGTTATTGATTTAACTTACCGCTTGTTTAATTAAGCTTCAAGCTAGTAATTATAACGCTTCAACTGCTTTGTACTGCTGTTGGATTTTAACCAATCCATCTTGATACTCTGCCATTTTTTCACGCTCTTTCTCAATAACTGCTGGTGGTGCTTTTGCCACAAAAGCTTCGTTAGATAGCTTGTTTTCAATTCGCTGAATTTCGCCTTGATATTTTTCCATTTCCTTGGTTAAACGAGCCAATTCAGCCTCTTTATTGATAAAACCTGCCATTGGCACAAGTACTTCTGCACCATTCACTAATTTTGCAACTGAAAGCGGTGCATTTTCGCCATCTGCCAATACTTTAATGCTGTCTAGCTTCGCAATCGCTTTCAACAAGCGGTCATTTTCAACGAAAATTTTGCGATCTTTATCGCTCACATTACGCAATAATAGATCTAGTGATTTACTTGGTGGAATATTATTTTCCGCACGAATATTACGCACAGTAACAATAATCTCTTTTAACCAACCCATTTCTGTTTCTGCTTGGCTATCTTGCAAATTATTATCCACTTGTGGGAAAGGTTGCAACATAATGGTATCGCCTTCTACGCCTGCAAAGCCTTTCACTTTCTGCCAGATTTCTTCCGTAATAAACGGCATAACTGGGTGGCATAAACGTAACAGTTTCTCCAATACATTAATTAGAGTACGGCTTGCGCCTCGTTTTTGCACATCTGTACCGCTTGCAAAAATTGGCTTAGTAAGCTCTAAATACCAGTCGCAGAATTGGTTCCAAGTAAACTCATATAAAGCAGTCGCACAAAGATCAAAACGATATTGAGCCAACGCAATACGGAATGCCTCTACGGTACGGTTAAATTCAGACTGGATCCACCGATCGGCTAACGTATATTCAACGTCCCCGTCTGAAAGATCTAATTTATCATTAGTCAGAACAAAACGGCTTGCATTCCATAATTTATTACAGAAATTACGATAGCCTTCAAGGCGTTTCATATCCCAGTTAATATCACGTCCATTGGTTGCCAACGCTGAAAGCGTAAAACGTAACGCATCAGTACCGTGTGCTGAAATACCTTCTGGGAATGCTTTTACCGTTGCTTTCGCAATTTTTTCCGCTAACTGCGGTTGCATCATATTGCCCGTACGTTTTTCAAGTAGATCTTCAAGGCTAATACCATCAATCATATCTAATGGGTCAATCACATTCCCCTTAGATTTAGACATTTTCTGCCCATTTTCATCACGAATTAAGCCCGTTACATACACTGTTTTAAACGGTACTTGTGGCTTGCCATTTTCATCTTTGATAAAGTGCATCGTAAACATAATCATACGAGCAACCCAGAAGAAAATAATATCAAAGCCTGTAATCAAAACGTCCGTTGGGTGGAACATTTTGAGATCTGGCGTTTGCTCTGGCCAGCCAAGCGTTGAAAATGTCCATAACCCCGATGAGAACCACGTATCAAGTACGTCTTCATCTTGTTTTAATACTAAATCCGCAGGTAAATTATGTTTTTGACGTGCTTCTTCTTCACTGCGAGCGACATAAATATTACCCGCCTCGTCATACCACGCAGGAATACGGTGTCCCCACCATAATTGGCGAGAAATACACCAATCTTGAATATCTCGCATCCACGAAAAATAGAGATTTTCATATTGCTTTGGCACAAATTGAATTTCACCGTCTTCCACCGCTTTAATCGCAACATCTGCAAGCGGTTTCACACTCACATACCATTGGTCCGTAAGCATTGGTTCAATCGGCACACCACCACGATCGCCATAAGGCACTTTTAAATCGTGGGGTTTGATTTCATCTAATAATCCTAAGGTATCAAAATCAGCCACAATCTGCTTGCGTGCAGCAAAACGTTCCATACCTTGATATTTCTCAGGAATTACAGCGGTATAATTCTCACAAATTTTGCCATCAGTGCCGATAATTTCTGCTTCATCACGAATATCTGCATTTAGGGTTAATACATTCACCATCGGTAACTGATGGCGTTTACCTACTTCATAGTCATTGAAATCGTGAGCTGGAGTAATTTTTACAACTCCTGTTCCAAATTCACGATCGACATAATCATCAGCAATAATTGGAATTTCACGATCTGCAAGCGGTAGAATCACGCTTTTTCCGATCAAGCCTTGATAACGCTCATCTTCAGGGTGAACCGCTACTGCCGTATCACCTAACATCGTTTCAGGACGGGTTGTTGCGACCACTAAATAATCTTTACCGTCTGCGGTTTTTGCACCATTGGCTAGCGGATAACGGAAATGCCATAACGAGCCTTTGCTCTCTTTATTTTCGACTTCAAGATCTGAAATTGCAGTGTGTAATTTTGGATCCCAGTTTACTAAACGCTTTCCACGATAGATTAAACCTTGCTCGTGTAAACGCACAAATACTTCTTTCACCGCATTTGAAAGCCCTTCGTCCATCGTAAAACGTTCACGATCCCAATCAACCGAGTCCCCTAAACGACGCATTTGCTGGCTAATTGTACCGCCTGAATGGGCTTTCCACTCCCAGATTTTGTCGATAAAAGTTTCACGTCCATAGTCGTGGCGAGTTTTGCCCTCTTCCGCAGCAATTTTACGCTCTACCACCATTTGGGTTGCAATCCCAGCGTGGTCAGTACCAGACTGCCACAAGGTATTGTTGCCTTCCATACGATTAAAACGGATTAAGGTATCCATTAACGTCTGTTGGAATGCGTGCCCCATATGCAAACTACCCGTTACATTCGGTGGTGGAATCGCAATACAGTAGCTCGGTTTTGACGTATCTTCAGACGGTTTAAAATAACCGCTCTCTTCCCAGTGTTGATACAGGACTTGTTCTACCGCAGACGCATTAAAACGATCTGCCATTTCAAAGGTTTTGGTCATTATTATATTTCTCTCTAAGAATAATTTGTTAGTCACAATAATGTTCTAATCATAAAATGTAATCAGTTTATCAAACGTAATCGTAATATTAGATTCTTCTAAAGCGTTTTTTCTTTCTTTATATAATTTCTCTAAGATTTCAAGCTTATCCTCATATCTTCCATAATGAAGTAAATTGTGACAATGGCTACATAACGAAATAATGTTAGCTACAATATCCAGACTAGATTTAACATCTTTGTATTTATATAATGGAATTAAATGATGAGCTTCTGTATAATTAATACCTTTATCACCTTTTCTTAAAAATAACTTGTGAGAGTCATCTACTTCACATTTATAATCTGCCTTACATAACGCTTCTTTAGCAACTGATAAGTTCCTTTTAACAAATGAGATCGACTTTTGAGATAATTCTGTAGACTTAACATTATCCTCCTCTTTCCCTTGTATTATAGTATTAAGCTCATTTTTTTCTTCAGAACTATATTCATTCATCTGTACTTTCAGATAGCACTCATCAATAACTTCCATTAAATATTTATGTACATTACTAAAATAATCTCTAAGGGTTGCATCTTTATTAGAAGGTAATCTATAACCATCATTCACTAGCTCAGATGAAAAAACATTTCCAGTTAATGTAGAATATCTATCAAAATAATCACGTATAGATAACTCTTTTAATTTATTCTAAACATCCAAATTTTTGAAATTGTTTATTAGTCTTTCCTTATATGAAGCAGCTACATTAAGATTATTTACATGAGTTACATAAGAAATTTCTAAATCCTTAATTTTTCCATTTCACTTTCCTTCATTAAAAAATTGAATTATTTAATAAAAACTATGAATTCGACAACTTATACTCCCCATCTTCTCACTACATAATTTGTGCCGCAGTGGTTTCCATTTTATCTAATATAGATTGTAGTGACTTAGTTATAAATCGTTCACTCTCAAAAATAAGCACTGTCTCACAACCTGCCACATTCTTTTAACATCTACAAAAAATTGTCCAAATCTGACAGCTTGTTATTCATTAAGCTGCAACAAAAATTTGCGTTGCGGCGATCACAACAATTAAACCAACAATCATCGGGACAGAAATACGTTTAACAACTTCAAATGGTGAAATTTTTGCCATACCCGATACCGCAACGACAACACCAGAAACAGGTGATAAACTACGTCCAATATTTGATGCTTGTAACATAGGTATAGTTAGGTAAGCTGGGTTAATCCCCATTTGTGACGCTAATTTTGGAATTAGTTCCACAAACGCATAAAATGGTGCATTACCCGATCCTGTTGTGATAGCCGCTAATGCTGTAATAATCGCTAAAGCAATCATCATCACAAAACCACCGCTACTAAAAGATTGTATCGAATCAATTAATGAATGAATAAAGCCTACAGTACTGAGTCCTTGCGCAAAAACTCCTGCAGCAACCAACAACATCACCACACTCGAAAAAGCATCTGCCATGCCCTGATAAGCTACATTTAAGTTTTCATACACTTTTTTTGCACTCAATGTTCTGACAAAATCAATCGACGCTACCAGTAATAAACAGATCACAATGATTGTCACAATATGTAGTTCTGGTGCAAACTTACCATCAAAAACTAATACACCAATAATCGGCGTAAAAGGTAAAATCGCATAGAAACGGGGTACCGATGTTTTTATTTCTTCGACATGTAAAGTTTCTGCTTTATAGCCTTCTTTTCGGTCTAAATAACGTTGCCAGAAAAAGTGTGCCACACCAATCGAAAGAATAGCCCCAATGGAAATCGGCAACGTGAGGTTAAACGCAAATTCTAATAATGGCATTTTTGACACTTCTGCTGCCAAGACAACATCACCTGATGTGGGTGAAAGTATAATGGCCGCTGGTGAAGCACAAATAGCCGCAGCAGCTCCTCTTGAAATACCCACATTAACCATGATTGGGAATAATGTTGCCATCAATAAGACACCCAACCCTGTTGCTGATGACACCGCTAATGACATTAAACAAGCTAAGAAATACGCCACTACCATCAAGATATAAGGTGATTTAATATAATTTAATGGTTTTGATACTAATTTCACCACCATATCATTAGCACCTAAATGCGTCATATACGCAGCAAAACCACACAATACCATAATCAACATACCGAGGTTTCCACCTCGATTCATCAACAAATATTTAACGTATTCAAAAATATCTAGGTATAAACTGCCTGTTGATTTAACAGAATTGGGTAAAACTGTTTTATCTAATAGCACACTCGCTAAAAGTAATAATAGACCCACTGTCATTAATACGCCTGTTGCGGAATATCCTTTAATAATGTAATAGCCGACAAGAATTACAGCAAATAAGCCAATAATTAAGTCCATCTTCATCTCCCTTTAATGAATTTTAAATGTGTAAGAACCTCAATTTCTTAAAATAATTAAGTTATCAAATAGTTATAAAAATATAGTAATTATATAGGTTGAACTCCGTCCTAAGTTTCCAACCCAACTGTTTATAACGTTATCTTGCTTGAGCTTTTTTCTCTGTATTATTTATATCCTACTAAATAAAAAACGGTTAATCAGATAACTTACACTCACCACCTTCACACTGCATACCTTTAGCTGTAGCTGTCGTTTTTACTTGTGTTTTTTGAGCTTGTTCCGTTAATACTCGCACAAATTCTGAGATTTCTTGTGCACCTGCGATTGAGATTTCATCATTGATTAAGAAATAAGGTACGCCACGAATGCCAATAATTGATGCCTCTTTTTCATCAGCTCTCACTGCATCAGCAAATTGATTGGTAGATAACACAGCATCAACTAAGGCCTCTGCCAAGCCTACTTCAATCGCTAGCTTACGCAACACTTCGGCATTACCAATTTCTTGCCCTTCAGTAAAATACGCCTTTAAAAAACGTTCTTTTACTTGGTCGCCAATACCTAAACTTTTACCTAAATGTATTAAACGATGAGCATTAAAGGTATTTCCCGGTTTAGCTATTTTCCATTGAAAATCCAGCCCAACGCTTTCTGCCGTTTGTTGTTCATACTCTAAAACAGACAATGCCCGTTCTGGGCTGAAACCATACATTTTATTGAGCATTTCAGGTAATGGCACACCATAGGATTGTGGCGCATCGGGGTTTAATTCAAAACTATGCCACTCAATATCTGCATCTATCCCCGTTTGTGCTAATGCCATTTCTAGTTTGCGTTTACCAATATAACAAAAAGGGCAAATAATATCGGACCAAATTTCAATTTTCATTTTATATCCTTTACTTTATAAGTAATTAAATTTAAACGTTAACCGTCGAAAGTTGCCAACCTAGCTGACGATATTGCTTATAACGTTCTCGAGCTTGTACTTTTTGTTTTTCATCAACAGGTACAAAATCAATAATTTGATTAAAACTGTTAATGTAATCAGGTATGGTCGTTTGTAGAGAAATCAAGAGATCACGCCGTTGAGTGTTACGCTTCCCTTTCCAGCTAATCTCAATCGGCGTTGCATACGTTGTGGCTTCGCCCGATAGATTATGAGGCACAAAATCATCTGCATTTCTCGCCCATAACGCATCATCAATATTAAGGGCTTGCTGTTCTGTTTCACAAGCAATGATCACTCGCTTTCCTGCCCGCCACGCTTGTGCCGCAAGATCACAAGCCTGCTGTTCCATAGAGGATAGCTCGCTATCTTGCTCATCATTTTGGCTAAGAAGGTAAAATTGAACCTGTTTCACACTCGACCTTAAATTCAATAAATTAAACGCTTAATTGCTGTGATTTTAACGGAATAATGTATAAATGGAAAATAAAAATACAAGCGGTAAGATTTACAAATTTTTTGCAAATTCAACCGCTTGCCTATTTTTTATAAAATAAATTGTAATTTTCTCTTTGGAACTTATCAGAATTACCGTAATCTAATAACTGATTGAACATTTCAATCGTATATTTAGCGTACTATTTTATAGAGAGGACTTTACAATGGGTTTATTTGATTTTGTTTCAAACATTGGCAAAAAATTATTCCATAAAGCAGAAGATGCATCAAAAGCGGTTGCAGACCATTTAACTGAAGATAATCCAGGCATTGAAAATTTGCAAGTTACTGTTGAAAACGGTGTTGCAACCATTACTGGTACAGCAAAAGATGCTGCTGCATTAGAAAAAGCAGTCTTAATGGCAGGTAATATTGAAGGAATTACCAGCGTTAATATTGATGGCATTCAAGTGGCAAACGGTGAACAAATTGCAAGCGACGAAGAATTTTATATCATCGAAAAAGGCGATACTCTTTGGAAAATCGCAGAAAAAGCCTACGGTAACGGTGCTAAATACACTGCTATTGTTGAAGCAAATAAAGAAGTTATTAAAGATGCGGACAAAATCTTCCCAGGTCAAAAAATTCGTATTCCAAAAAGTTTATAATTGATAAATTTTACTTGATCAGACCACTTAAATTAGTGGTCTGATTTTTATTAGCAATAAATTATTCATTTTACATTTAGATATGTTATTTCTCGACATTTCTTTACAAGCAAGTTAAAATTTGCGTCTATTTTTTTATCTGTATTTATATACCCTACTTAATTGAGGTTTAAGAATGTCATTCTCTATTGAAACAACTCAAGGCTTAGAACGCCGTGCAACTATTACTGTCGCTGCTGATGTGGTTGAAGCAGCATACCGTGAACAACTAAAAGGCTACGCAAAAAACGCTCGTGTTGATGGCTTCCGTAAAGGCAAAGTGCCACACTCAATCATTGAACAACGCTACGGTTTAGCAGCACGCCAAGATGCGTTATCTGATGAAATGCAACGTGCATTCTTTGATGTTGTTATCAAGGAAAAATTAAACTTAGCGGGTCGACCAAGTTTTACCCCTAATAATTATGAATTAGGTAAAGATTTCTCTTTCACTGCAACCTTTGATGTTTTCCCTGAAGTAGAATTAAAAGGTTTAGAAAATATTACTGTTGAAAAACCAGTTGTTGAAATCAAAGATGCTGATTTAGATAAGATGGTTGATGTATTACGCAAACAACAAGCAACTTGGACTGAATCTCAAAACGCAACAACAGCTGAAGACCGTGTGACTATTGACTTCGTTGGTTCTGTTGATGGCGAAGAATTTGAAGGTGGTAAAGCGTCAGACTTCGTTTTATTTATGGGACAAGGTCGTATGATTCCAGGTTTTGAAGAAGGAATTGTGGGACACAAAGCAGGTGAACAGTTTGACATCGACGTTACTTTCCCAGAAGAATACCACGCAGAAAATTTAAAAGGCAAAGCAGCAAAATTCGCAATCACTTTGAAAAAAGTTGAAAATATGGAATTACCTGAATTAACCGAAGAATTTGTGAAAAAATTTGGTGCAGGTAAATCTGTTGATGATCTTCGTACAGAAATTAAGAAAAATATGCAACGTGAGCTGAAAAATGCCATTACTGCCCGTGTAAAAACTCAAGTAATTAACGGCTTATTAGCAGAAAATAACATTGATGTGCCAGCCTCTGCAGTAAATGAAGAAATCGAAGTATTACGCCAACAAGCAGTACAGCGTTTTGGCGGTAAACCTGAAATGGCAGCACAGCTTCCAGCAGAATTATTCACTGAAGATGCAAAACGCCGTGTACAAGTAGGTTTATTACTTTCAGCAGTCATCACTGCAAATGAATTAAAAGTTGATGAAGATCGTGTAAAAACAATGATCGCTGAATTAGCTTCTGCTTACGAACAACCAGCAGAAGTGATTGAATACTACGCAAAAAATCGTCAATTAACAGATAACATTCGTAATGTAGTATTAGAAGAACAAGCAGTAGATGCCGTTCTTGCTAAAGCAAAAGTAACTGAAAAAGCAGCCTCTTTTGATGAAATTATGGCAGCGCAACAGGCATAATATCTTTAAGATTTAAGGTGGGGTTTCCCCACCTTTTCCACAAAAAGGTGAAGCCTTAAGCTTACTTACATTGCCTAGTCCTTAGAAGAATATTATGGAACAACTTACTCTTACCCAACAACTCCAACAATTTGCGGCAAATCATACTATTATGGTTGTTGCGTGGATAGCGCTTTTTATTGCTGTTCTCTTTAACTTCTATAAGAGTGCAACCAACAAAATCAAGATTGTTACCAATACAGAAGCAACTCTACTTATTAATAAGCAAGATGCTATCGTTATTGATGTGCGAACAGATGATGAATTCAAAGCTGGGCACATCATCGACAGTCAACATTTGTTACCTAGTGATATTAAAAGTAACAAACTTAATGCTATTGAAAAATATAAAACTCGCCCAGTAATTATTATTGATAGTAATGGATTATCTGCACAAGCACTAGCAAATACCCTTGCAAAACAAGGTTTTGATGCTCACGCTTTAAAAGAAGGGATTGCTGGCTGGCGTGCAGCAAATCTCCCACTAGTTAAAAAACACAAATAATAAGGATTCATTATGACTGAAGAAAATCAAGTAGCAACGACAGAAGAGGCTCAAATACCTTTTGAAATGCAAATTCAGCGTATCTACATCAAAGATGTTTCATTTGAAGCACCAAACCTGCCAACTATTTTCCACCAAGAATGGAAACCACAGCTTGGCTTTGAATTAGATACCGAAACAGTTCAAGTCAGTGAAGATACATATGAAGTTACCCTGCATATTAATGTTCAAACAACATTAGAAGATAGCAATGACGTTGCTTTTATCTGTGAAGTAAAACAAGCTGGGGTATTTACTATTACAGGCATTGATGGAATTCAATTAGCACATTGTCTCGCATCAAAATGTCCAGAAGTGCTTTACCCATACGCGCGTGAGTTAATTGCAAGTTTAGTCAATCGTGGCACATTCCCTGCATTAAATCTTTCTCCTGTCAATTTTGATGCGCTCTTCGTTGATTATTTAGAACGCCAACAAGAAACTGAAGCGGCTCAAGAAACAGAAACACGTCCAAACTAATTGGATTATATTTAAAAATAGGTATGATGTTCATACCTATTTTTCATCTTTATAATCGCATTATGCAAACAACTTACACCGCCCCAATAGCTGTTCTTGGCGCTGGCTCTTACGGCACTGCTCTTGCTATTGCCCTTGCTCGCAAAGGTGATAAAACCTATCTTTGGGGGCATAATCCAGAGAAAATGGCAAAACTTGCCGAACAGCGTCAAAATAATGAATTTCTACCTGACATTCTGTTTCCTAACGCCCTTGAAATTGAAAATGATTTAACCCAGACACTTGCAAATGTAAACGATATTTTAATTGTCGTACCAAGCCACGTTTTTAGTGACATTTTATGGGAAATCAAACCGCTATTACGCCCAGATCACCGTATTATGTGGGCAACAAAAGGGCTTGAACGTAATACAGGGCAACTATTACAAGATGTTGCACGACAAATTTTAGGTGATAACTACCCGCTTGCTGTACTTTCAGGGCCTACTTTTGCCAAAGAATTAGCGATTGGCTTACCAACGGCTATTACTTTAGCTTCCACAGATCTACATTTTGCAGATCAAATGCAACAACGAATTCATTGTACTAAAAGTTTTCGAGTCTATCTAAACCAAGATATGATCGGCGTTCAATTAGGCGGAGCAATTAAAAATGTAATCGCAATTGGTGCAGGTATTTCAGATGGAATGGGCTTTGGAGCAAACGCTCGCACTGCGCTTATTACTCGAGGGCTTGCTGAAATTAGCCGTTTGGGCATATCTCTTGGAGCAAATCCAACAACCTTTATGGGAATGGCTGGGCTTGGCGATCTTGTTCTCACCTGCACCGACAACCAATCTCGCAACCGCCGTTTTGGCCTAATGCTTGGGCAAGGCAAATCTCCTGAAGATGCGCTAGCGGAAATCGGACAAGTAGTCGAAGGTTTTCATAACACCAAAGAAGCATTTTTACTTGCTCATAAACAGCAAGTTGAAATGCCTATTGTAGAACAAATCTACCAAATACTTTTTTGTGGGAAAAAAGTCAAAGATGTTGTGGCAACTTTGCTAGGTAGAGAACGAAAAAGTGAATAACAAGCGGTAAGATCTACAGAAAGTTTGCAGCGCCTAAAATAACCACAATAACGTATAAACAAGGTAATATAATAGTATCAATGACACAGAAAACTGATCAAATATGGCAAAAAATTCGGCTCGAAACGGCACAACTCGCTCAGAGTGAGCCTATACTTGCCAGTTTTTTTCACGCCACCATTCTTAAACACGCTCATTTGGGTGATGCACTAAGTTATATTTTAGCCAATAAACTCGCAAATGAAATTATGCCTGCTATTGCCCTAAAAGAAATTATTGAAGAGGCTCACCAAGCTGATCCCCTAATGATTCACAGTGCAGCTTGTGATATAGATGCCGTGATAACAAGAGATCCAGCTATTGATAAATGGAGTACACCACTCCTTTATCTCAAAGGCTTTCATGCCTTACAAAGCTACCGTGTTACCCATCATTTATGGCAACAAGGTCGCCAAGCTCTTGCTATTTACTTACAAAATGAAATTTCAGTCGCCTTTGATGTCGATATTCACCCCGCAGCCCAAATTGGTTGCAGTATTATGTTAGATCACGCCACAGGTATTGTTGTTGGTGAAACATCAGTAATTGAAGATGAAGTCTCAATATTACAAGGAGTAACTTTAGGTGGAACAGGCAAAGAACACGGCGATCGCCACCCGAAAATTCGTCAAGGTGTAATGATTGGGGCTGGTGCAAAAATATTAGGGAACATAGAAATCGGGCGTTACTCAAAAATTGGGGCAAATTCAGTCGTTTTACAAGCTGTACCTGAATATACCACAGCTGCTGGCGTACCCGCTCGTATTATTGGGCATTCCCACACTCAGAAACCTGCTGTTGAAATGAACCAATACTTTGCTTCTTCAATCGAAGAAAAATAAAATTCTCCCAATAATAAAACACAAAGCACTATTTTAAATTCAACATATTGCTTTGTGTTTTTGAAAAATTTTCAGTTAATCTAACCGCTTACGACTTAAACTTCCGCCAGTGCTGAACGCATTTGTGCGATCACCGCTTGATAATCAGGCTGATCAAAAATCGCAGAGCCTGCTACAAACATATCTGCTCCAGCTCTCGCTATTTCTGCAATATTATTAACTTTAACGCCACCATCAACTTCTAAACGAATATCACGCCCACTTTCATCAATACGGCGGCGAACTTCACGCAATTTATCTAATGTACTCGGGATAAAGGCTTGTCCGCCAAAACCTGGATTCACAGACATCAACAAAATCACATCAATTTTATCCATTACATAGTCCAAATAGCTCAATGGTGTTGCTGGGTTGAATACTAATCCTGATTGACAACCATTATCTCGAATCAGCTGTAAAGAACGATCAATATGCTCACTTGCTTCAGGGTGAAAAGTAATAATATTTGCCCCAGCCTGTGCAAAATCAGGAATTAAACGATCCACTGGTTTCACCATTAAATGCACATCAATCGGGCAATCAATTCCATAATCACGCAACGCTTTACACACTGCTGGCCCAAAGGTCAAATTAGGTACATAATGATTATCCATTACATCAAAATGAATTAGATCTGCTCCTGCATTTAATACATCACGCACATCATCACCTAAACGGGCTAAATCTGCAGATAAAATTGAAGGTGCAATTAAAAATTGTTGTTTAGACATAATATATCCCAAAGAATAAAAAGACTATTAGCTAGCCTATCATATTTAGACCCAAGGATAAATTGATAGACACAATACAAGCGGTCAGATCTCAAAATATTATTTTTAATTTACCATTTCATCTCACCTTTATTGACTTTCGCCCCTAAGTCTAAACTACTTTTATCAGGCAAATTCGGATAATATTTTTCCATATATTGAATAACCTGCTGGCTATTTTTTCCTTTTGCCAACGCTTTCTCAAACATTTGTAAATAATGCTTTGTGAAAGTGATAGCTTCTACAGTCAAAAGAGTATTCTTTGCCATATGTCCAGGTATAACTCGCTTAGGCTTGAGTGCTTTCATCTCATCTAATTGCGCAATCCACGCATCACGCTCTATTTTAGATTGTGAATCTGCCGTCCATACATGCATATTGCCGTACACACTTACATTACCAGTAATCGTTTTTAGCGATGGTATCCATAAATATGGACGGTTTGCTAATATTCCTTTAGTCCCTCTAATCTCAATTATTTCACCTTCAATACTAAGTTGATCTGATGCTAATATTTCAGGAATAATCGAATTTTTTGGGGCATTATTGCCCATTTTTTCGCTCCAAAAGGCTAATTTAGCTGCCAATTTATGTTTAATTTCTGCAACTACTGCCGGTGTTGAAACCAATTTAGCATCAGGAAAAATCTGTTTTAACATTTCAGCGCCAAAATAATAATCGGGATCAGCTTGGCTTATAAAAATAACTTTTAGTGTTTTTCCACTATCTAAAACGTTGCTAGCAATCCGTAAAGCATCTGCACGTGTAAATCCCGAATCAATAACAATCGCCTCTTTTTCACCTGTAATTAAGGTAGAATTAACTGAAAAACTATTAGTATCTGCATTATAAATTTGAAGGTTTAATTTAGCCTGTGTACTCATTGCAAATAATGTACTAAATAATAATGTTTTAAATTTCATAAATGCTCCCGTTTCAAATCCTAAGTAATAATTAGTAATAGTCATTATAATGAAATAACCTTTCTGATAAACTGCGGTTTCTGAACATCATTATTTCTTAAATTGAAACAATAAAAGCCTCATATGGATAGATTAACCGCAATCAACGTTTTTTTAACTGTTGCTGAAATAGGTAGCTTCAGTGCTGCTGCAGAAAAATTAGAACTTTCACGCCCAATGGTTACTCGCCATATTGCCTTGATTGAAAACTGGCTAAATACTCAATTATTTCACCGCACAACTCGCCACATCACTCTGACAGAATCAGGTAAACAAGCGGTCATTTTTTGTCAAAAAATTGTCAATTTAACTCAATCAATGGAGAATGAGCTAACTATTCAAACGGGAGAACTACGAGGCACATTACAGATTGCCTCAAGTGTCTCTTTTGGATCAACTCATCTTACCAATGTAATAAACCAATTTTTAGCCATTCATCCTAAACTAAACATTCATTTGAATTTGAGCGATAAAGCTATCAATTTAGTTGAAGATCAAATTGATCTCGCTATTCGTATTTGTAAAGAACCCGATGAACTAAAAATTGCACGCAAACTTTCCTCATGTCGATCATCTTTAGTTGCTAGCCCAAATTACTTAAGACAATATGGCATACCTAAAACCCCCAAAGAATTAATATCTCATACCTGTCTCGCTCATACTCGTATCAACCAAAATAAATGGACTTTCTATATTAATGGTGAACAACAACACTACAAATTGACTAACCGCTTTAGCTGTGATGATGCCATCGCATTATTAAATGCAACCATTTCTGGTTCTGGTATTGCAATGTTACCCCGTTATTTAACTAATAATTATGTTGCAGATGGTCAATTACAAGCAGTTTTAACTGATTGGCAGCTACCAGAATTGAGCATTTACGCAATGTATAGTTCTCGCCACAACCAACCAGTTGCCATACACAAACTATTAGATTTTCTTCTCAAACAATTTAATAAGCAGGATTGGTAAAGGGCATAAATTCTTATCAACCAACTTTGTTCATTTAAACCTGATAAAACCATAAAAAAATTATAGCTATTTTCTATTTTTTAGGTAAAATAATCCCCATATATTATTTATGGTTTTATCTTATCGAATTCTAATGAAGGAGACTCTATGAAAAAAGGGATTCACCCTGAAAACTACCGTGAAGTATTATTTTATGATAGCGGTGCTCAACAAGGATGGGTAATTCGTTCTTGTGCTAACACTACAAAAACAATGGTTTGGACAGACGGTAAAGAATACCCACTCTATTCACTTGATACTTCATCTGCATCACATCCGGTTTATACAGGTAAACGTCGTGAAGCAAATAGCGAAGGACGTGCAAGTAAATTTAATGAACGCTTTAAAGGCATTTCAATTGCCTCAAAAAAATAGGATCAAAATATGCAAATTTTAAACTCACTTAAAACAGCTAAATCACGCCATCCTGATTGCCAAATTGTTCGCCGTAAAGGCAAACTCTATGTGATTTGTAAAACTAATCCTCGTTTTAAAGCACGTCAGCGCTAAAAAACCTTGGAACACAAACTATTCACAACAATTTCTTAACAAATCTTACTACATAGCGATAAAATACTCACTTTATCGCTATTTTTTTGACAATCATCAACATTCCATCAAATTGTGTTTCACAACAATTTCACTTGCAAATAAAAATGATAGAATAAGTCGTAGAATATTCTACTCTTTTACTATACTATTTTGAGCCGTTTAACTGATACAGCCCTATCTCGTCGACATTTCTTGCGAGGTAGTTTTTTAAACACATTAAAAAATGAACAAATAAAGCGGCAAGGATATCAACCCATTTATCCACCTTGGGCTGATATTACTAACTTTTTACAAAAATGTACTCAATGTAATCAATGTATAACAGCATGCGAAACACAGATATTAATTAAAGGAGCAAATGGCTACCCTGAAATAGATTTTACACAAGGGAAGCAGGAATGCACTTTTTGCCAAGCTTGCGTTCAAAGTTGCCCCGAACCAATTTTTCGCTCTACTGATGAAAACGCATGGCAACATAAAATTGAGATAAAGCCAAATTGTCTTGCTAAAAACGGTATAGAATGTCGCTCTTGCCAAGATAACTGCGAAGCAAGAGCAATTAAATTTAAACGGGAAATTGGGAAAGTATCAAGCCCTATTTTAGCGTTAGAACTCTGCAATGGTTGCGGAGCGTGTTTAAGCACATGCCCAAGCCAAAGCATTACAATTTTACACTTATGAGAAACGTATCCGATAAACTGAATCACCAGCACCAGGACGGCAACTGGTATGTATGTAGTTTGATTGTTCAAGCTCGACCAGAAAAGCTAGAAACCGTAAAAACAGTACTGCAAGCGATGCCTTATACGGAAATTCACGGTGAAAAGACTGAAGAAGGGAAATTAATCGTAATAATCGAATCTGATTTCCAGCCTACGTTAGTAGAGCAAATGAATAACATTAAAGAGATTGAAGGTGTTATTGTTGTCTCTTTAATTTATAGCCAACAAAGCGAATCTTTTTAATTTTTTATTTTTAAATTACCTATTTTACTTTGGGGAAAATTATGAAACTCAATCGTCGAGATTTTATGAAAGCCAATGCGGCAGCTGCCGCGGCGGTCGCAGCAGGAATAAGTATTCCTGTGAAAAATGTCTATGCCGATGATAACACGATCAAGTGGGACAAAGCGCCTTGCCGTTTCTGCGGTACTGGTTGTAGCGTACTTGTGGGAACACAAGACGGACGTGTTGTTGCATCACAAGGCGATCCAGATGCAGAAGTGAACCGTGGTTTAAACTGCATTAAAGGATACTTCTTACCGAAAATTATGTACGGAAAAGACCGTCTGACATCACCTATGTTAAGAATGAAGGACGGAAAATTCAACAAAAATGGGGAATTTACACCTATTTCGTGGGATCAAGCTTTCACGATTATGGCTGAGAAATTCAAAAAAGCTATCAAAGAGCAAGGCCCAAATGGTATCGGTATGTTTACCTCTGGCCAATCAACTATCTTTGAAGGTGTAGCAAAATCTAAACTATTTAAAGCTGGATTACGCTCAAATAATATCGACCCGAATGCCCGCCACTGTATGGCATCGGCTGCAGTTGCCTTTTTAAGAACATTCGGTATTGATGAACCAATGGGCTGTTACGATGACATCGAAAATGCCGATGCTTTCGTACTTTGGGGTTCTAATATGGCGGAAATGCACCCTATCTTGTGGTCTCGTATTTCTGATCGTCGCCTTTCTAAAAAAGACTCAAAAGTTGCAGTTCTTTCAACCTATGAGCATCGTTCATTTGAATTAGCTGATTTGGGCATTGTTTTCACGCCACAATCTGATCTAGCAATCTTAAATTATATCGCTAATTACCTCATTCAAAATGATGCAATCAACCATGACTTTATTCAAAAACACACTAAATTTAAACGTGGTGAAACAGATATTGGTTACGGTTTACGCGGAACGCATCCTCTAGAACAAGCAGCGCAAAATGCAAAATCTGCAGGTAAAATGTATGACAGTGATTTTGAAGAATTCAAGAAATTAGTTTCACCTTATACTCTTGAAAAAGCTCACGAAATTTCGGGCGTACCAAAAGATCAACTTGAATCTCTTGCTAAAATGTATGCTGATCCAAACCTGAAGATCGTATCATTCTGGACAATGGGCTTTAACCAACATACCCGTGGTGTATGGGCAAATCACTTAATTTACAATATCCATTTATTAACCGGTAAAATTTCACAGCCAGGTTGCGGACCATTCTCTTTAACTGGTCAGCCATCTGCATGTGGTACAGCTCGTGAAGTTGGAACTTTTGCAAACCGCTTACCAGCTGATCTGGTTGTTACTAACCCAGAGCACGTTAAAAAAGCAGAAAAACTATGGAAAGTGCCTGAAGGCGTTGTTCAAACTAAAGTTGGCTTACACGCCGTAGCACAAGACCGAGCATTAAAAGACGGTACACTAAATGCTTACTGGGTAATGTGTAATAACAATATGCAAGCAGGCCCAAATATCAATGAAGAACGTATGCCAGGCTGGCGTGATGAACGCAATTTCATTGTTGTCTCTGATCCATACCCAACAGTTTCTGCACTTTCTGCTGACCTAATTCTTCCAACCGCAATGTGGGTCGAAAAAGAGGGAGCATATGGTAATGCAGAACGCCGTACGCAATTCTGGTATCAACAAGTTAAAGCACCAGGTGAAGCAAAATCAGACCTTTGGCAGCTTATTGAGTTTTCTAAATATTTCACTACAGACGAAATGTGGCCAGCTGAAGTGTTAGCTGCACACCCAGAATACAAAGGCAAAACATTGTATGAAGCGCTTTACCGTAACGGTCAAGTAGATAAATTCGATGTACCAAAAGATAAAGCAGGCTACATTAACGATGAAGCAGAACATTTTGGTTTCTATGTACAAAAAGGCTTATTTGAAGAATATGCAAGTTTTGGACGTGGACATGGACACGATTTAGCAAACTTTGAAGCCTATCATCACGCACGTGGCTTACGTTGGCCTGTTGTTGATGGTAAAGAAACACAATGGCGTTATCGTGAAGGATATGACCCATATGTTAAAGCAGGCGAAGAAGTCGCTTTCTACGGCTACCCAGATAAACGTGCGGTTATTTTAGCTGTTCCTTATGAACCACCAGCAGAATCACCTGATGAAGAATATGATTTATGGTTATCAACAGGGCGTGTATTAGAACATTGGCATACAGGAACAATGACTCGAAGAGTTCCAGAACTCCATCGAGCGTTCCCAAATAACCTTGTCTGGATGCACCCGACAGATGCGAAAAAACGTGGCCTACGCCATGGTGATAAAGTGAAAGTGATTTCCCGCCGTGGTGAAATGATCTCTCATTTAGATACGAGAGGCCGAAATAAAGTTCCTGAGGGCTTAATTTTTACCGCATTCTTTGATGCAGGGCAGTTAACAAATAAACTCACACTTGATGCAACGGATCCAATCTCGAAAGAGACCGATTACAAAAAATGTGCAGTAAAAGTTGTTAAAGCATAATCATACACTGGCTCATCAATAAATTACTTTATGATCGGGTAAATGATATAAGCGGTTAGATTTACAAAATTTTTGCAAATTAATGTAAAAACTAGCCGCTTACTACGTAGGCTTTAATCAGACAGAAATGAAACTGAATACAAACCGTCGCCAATTTTTAAAAAACGCAACACGCACCGCAGGGGGCGTATGTGGTGTCGGCATCATACTCGCATTACAGCAGAATCAAAGCCTCGCTCGCCAAGGCGTTGCGCTACGGCCACCTGGCGCACTAGCTAATGATAAAGATTTTGCTTCTGCGTGTGTACGATGTGGACAATGTGTACAAGCATGCCCATACGACATGTTACATCTAGCTTCATTGCTCTCACCGGTAGAAGCGGGTACGCCCTATTTTATCGCTCGAGACAAACCTTGTGAGATGTGTACCGATATCCCGTGTGTGAAGGCGTGTCCAAGCGGTGCGTTAGATCCCAATTTAACCAATATTGATGATGCACGAATGGGGCTATCTGTCTTATTAGATCATGAAACTTGCTTAAATTGGCAAGGATTGCGATGTGATGTCTGCTATCGAGTCTGCCCACTTATTGATAAGGCGATTACTCTGGAATTGCAACGTAATGAACAATCAGGCAAACATGCTAAGTTCATTCCAACGGTTCATTCCGATGCTTGCACAGGTTGTGGAAAATGTGAAGAGGCTTGCGTATTAGAGGAAGCGGCTATTAAAGTGCTACCAATGGATTTAGCAAAAGGAATGCTTGGAAAACATTACCGCTTAGGTTGGGATGAAAAACAGAAAGCGGGCCATTCCCTACTTGATGAAAATTATCCTGAAGGTATCCAATCATTCCCAGCTCGTTTACCAGAGGGAAGACAATAATGGCAATAGCACCTAAAAGCAATAACCCTAAGCAAGCAGGTTTAGAGGCTCGAGAAAAATTAGGTTGGTGGCGTGCTTATCGTTTTCTGATTTTACGCAGACTCAGCCAACTCAGTGTCGTTCTGATGTTTTTAAGCGGCCCACTTTGGAATGTTTGGATCCTAAAAGGAAATTATAGCGCTAGCTTGCTATTTGATCTTATTCCTTTAACTGATCCTCTCGTCACAGCAGAAAGCCTTTCAACAGGCTATCTGCCACAATGGCAAACATTACTTGGTGCTGGCATTATTGTCACGATCTATGCCTTACTGGCTAGCAAAGTGTTTTGTGGTTGGATATGTCCGGTAAATATCGTGACGGATTGTGCAGCTTGGCTACGTCGAAAATTAGGTATTCGTCAATCAGCTAAACTGCCTCGTAATTTACGCTATAGTATTTTAGCAATGATTCTAGTCGGTAGTGCTATTTCTGGAACGATGTTGTGGGAATGGATTAACCCAGTTTCTGCTGTTGGACGGATTTTTGTTTACGGTACGGGAGCCACTCTTTGGCTCGTTTTAGTCATATTTTTATTCGATTTACTTATCGTAGAACATGGTTGGTGCGGACACCTCTGCCCAATTGGTGCAATCTATGGATTAATTAGTAGTAAAAGTATGATCCGTGTAAGCGTAACCGATCGTGCTAAATGTGACCGTTGTATGGATTGCTATTATGTTTGTCCTGAGCCACAGGTATTACGCTTACCATTACACGGCAAACCCGAAGATAGCCAAATTGTGTTATCCAAGGACTGTATTAGTTGCGGACGTTGTATTGATGTCTGCGCAGAAAACGTATTTACTTTTTCTACTCGTTTTGAAAAAGAAAATCGGATTATTTAATGTTGATGCTTCCGTTTATTAACGGAATAAATTTAGTCACTTTGGAGTGAAAAATGAAAAAATATCTTGCCCTATTATTTGTTGCAATTTCAAGTGCTGTATTAGCAAATAATAACATCGAAAAAGTCCCTTCTAATGCTGCTCAAGGTGTTGAAGCTATTGCGCCTGAGTTTCATAATATGCCAAAAGACAATGGCAGGATTGCACTAAATTATGTCAATCAGCCACCTATGGTGCCACATAGTATTAAAAACTATCAAGTTACTAAAAATACGAACCAGTGCTTAAATTGTCATGGTGTTGAAAATTATCGAGTAACAGGTGCGCCTCGCATCAGCCCAACGCATTTTACCGATCGCAATGGTAATGTTACTGCCGACACTGCACCACGTCGTTATTTCTGCTTACAATGCCACGTGCCACAAGCAGATGTAAAACCAATTGTAGAAAATGAATTCCATCCAACTAAATCATTTGGAGGTCAATAATGTTCGGTAAAATTTTTGGCCTAATTAAAAAATTCTGGAAATGGTTTCGTACCCCAAGCCGTATTGGTATTGGTTTTCTCATCCTAATCTCCGCGATTGGTGGTATCTTATTCTGGGGTGGATTTAATGTCGCTCTAGAGCACACAAATACAGAAGAGTTCTGTTCAAGTTGCCACATGAATGATGTTGTACCAGAATATCGTGCGTCTCCACACTATCTCAACCGTAGTGGTGTAAAAGCAATCTGCGCAGATTGTCACTTACCACACGAGTTTTTACCAAAATGGAAACGCAAGCTCCAAGCGTCGCAAGAAGTACTCGCTCATATTACAGGTAAAGTTGATACGAAAGCGAAATTTGAAGCTCATCGTTTAGAAATGGCTGAACGTGAATGGGAACGAATGAAGGCCAATAACTCAAAAGAGTGTCGCAACTGCCATAATTTTGCTGATATGGACTTTACTCAACAAAAAGGCGTTGCAGCAAAAATGCACGCAATGGCAGAAGCAGAAGGCAAAACTTGTATTGACTGCCATAAAGGAATTGCTCACAGCCTCCCACATATGAAAAATGTTGAGTCTGGGTTCAAATCTAAAGAAAAATTAGAAAACCAATAATAATCAATTTATTACAAGCGGTGAGTTTAGCTTAAGTTTTAACTCAAACAATAAAACTCATCGCTTGCTTTATATTCTCTTAGAACTAAAAATATTACATTTATCCCCTTTCTTTAATCTGTAAACCATCTCCTCTATACTCATTTTCTACAAAATTTTTCAGAAATCTAACCGCTTGCGGTACAATAATCACAAAATTTTCAAATAGGATTAGTATGAAAGAAACAATTGTTGCCCAAGCAACACCTATTGGACGAGGTGGTATCGGTATTTTGCGGGTTTCAGGCCCATTAGCAAAAGAGGTAGCACAAGCGGTCCTTGGTAAATGCCCTAAGCCACGAATGGCTGATTACCTGCCATTTAAAGATGAAGATGGCACAACACTCGATCAGGGAATTGCTCTATTTTTTAAAGCACCAAATTCTTTTACTGGGGAAGATGTGCTTGAATTACAAGGACACGGGGGGCAAGTAATTTTAGATATTCTACTCAACCGTATTTTAAAAGTTGAAGGCGTTCGGATTGCTAGAGCTGGGGAGTTTTCTGAACAAGCCTTTTTAAATGATAAACTCGATCTTGCACAAGCAGAAGCTATTGCTGATTTAATTGATGCAACGTCTGAGCAAGCGGCTCGTTCTGCTTTAAAATCACTGCAAGGTGAATTTTCTAACAAAATCAATCAATTAGTTGATAACGTTATCTACTTACGCACTTATGTAGAAGCCTCTATTGATTTTCCTGATGAAGAAATCGATTTTCTAGCCGATGGTAAAATTAAAGCTAAATTAATTGAAATCATTGAACAATTACAATCCGTCCGCCGAGAAGCCAAACAAGGTTCAATCTTGCGCGAAGGAATGAAAGTAGTGATTGCCGGTAAACCAAATGCAGGAAAATCAAGCCTACTTAATGCATTAGCAGGAAGAGAAGCCGCCATTGTTACCGATATTGCTGGTACAACTCGTGATGTTCTGCGTGAACATATTCATATTGACGGTATGCCTTTACATATTATTGATACTGCTGGCTTACGTGAAGCCAGTGATGAAGTCGAAAAAATTGGGATTCAACGTGCTTGGGACGAGATCGCTCAAGCTGATCACGTTCTATTAATGGTAGATAGCACACTTTCCCAAGCGAATGATTTTCAACAGGAGTGGGGAGAATTTTTAGCTAAATTGCCTAACAATATTCCCGTTACCGTTATTCGGAATAAAGTCGATCTCAGCAAAGAAACTGAAAGTTTAACACAGGAAGCTGATTTCACCCTTATTCGCTTATCTGCCCAAACCAAAGTTGGCGTTGATTTACTGCGAGAACATCTAAAAAAATCAATGGGCTATCAAAGCTCTACTGAAGGTGGTTTTTTAGCTCGTCGCCGTCATCTCGTTGCTCTTGAAAAGGCAGCTGAACATTTAGATCGTGGTTATATCCAACTTACTGAATTTCTAGCGGGTGAATTACTCGCAGAAGAACTTCGCCTAGCCCAGAAATCTTTGAATGAAATTACTGGTGAATTTACTTCAGATGATTTATTAGGCAATATTTTCAGCTCATTTTGTATTGGTAAATAGCTCTATATCATATATTGCCCTAAGTCTATTTAGGGCAATATTCTAGACTTTATCTATTTTAACAATCATTACTGATGGATTACACTAATACTCAAAAAAATTAAACTTCAAAATTTTGATAAGATTAAAGCCTCGATTAGCTCTCTTACATAAAGCTTTTCTTGTTTAGAAATCTCTGCTTTAATAAGCCCACTTATGATCCTTAACACTGGAATATTTAGGATAGCCAATAATATATTCCTACGTTGCGTAGAAATTCAAACAACTAAAATTCTTATTTAAATTTGTGATCTGCATCACAAATAATAAGTTTGCTATTTGATCTATTAATGGATAAATATTATTCTTCCCATGCATAAACAAATGTTTAAAAATAAACTTATGTTTGTAATCAGGGAGGTAAGGTAAATGAGTAAAGAACAACAAATTTTAGATCTAATTAGAAAAGATCCTTTTCTACCACAGCAAACTATTGCTAATACACTTGGGTTGAGTCGCTCCCGTGTGGCAGGATATATTATGAATCTGACTCGTAAGGGATACATAAAAGGGAAAGGTTATATTTTTTCTGAGCAAAATCAAATCGTTACTATAGGTTCTGCAAATGTAGATATTTCGGGAAAAGCTCTTGGTAAATTAAACCCCCAAGATTCTAACCCTGGAATAATTGAATCTTGTGCTGGTGGGGTGGGAAGAAATATTGCTCAAAATATAGCAATGCTTGGAAAAGAATCTCATTTTATTTCTATTGTAGGAGATGATATTTACGGAAACTTTTTACTAGATAAAACCAAAGAATTTGGTGTAAATGTTGATAAATGTTACAGAGTGCCAAACGATAAAACATCTACTTATCTATCCTTACTTGATGAAAAAGGAGAAATGATAGTAGCTATCAACGATATGGCTATTCTTGACAAACTTACCCCCTCTTTACTGGCAAGAAGAATTGAACTAATTCAACATGCTAGATTATTAATGTTAGATTGTAATTTAACCGAAAAAACCCTCGCTTGGATTTTCAATAATGTGAAAGATATTCCAATCTTTATTGATACCGTTTCAACCTTTAAAGCAATAAAAGTTAAACCTTGGTTATCACGTATTCATACCTTAAAACCTAATCGATTAGAAGCTGAATGTATCAGTGGTATTACTATCAATAATAAGAAAGATATTGAAAACGTTGCAACTTGGTTTCATAAACAAGGAACCCAAAGGATTGTTCTTAGCCTTGGGAAAGAAGGAGTTTATTATAGTGATGATGGCGTTGAATCCGGCTGGTTATCGCCTTTTACAATTAATATCATTAATGTTACTGGGGCTGGAGATGCCATGATGGCAGGCTTAGCTTGCTGTTATGTCGATAATATGAAATTAAGTGAAAGTGTAAGATATGCTCAAGCTTGCTCAGCATTAACTCTATCTTCCGAATTTACTAATAATCCAAATTTATCCAATGAAAGTGTTCACAAACTACTAGGAGTTCAATTATGAAAAATTATTTAGATATTTCACCTGAAGTTCAAAATGCATTAGATAAAAATTTACCTATTGTTGCATTAGAATCCACAATTATCTCGCATGGTATGCCTTATCCAGCTAATGTTGAAATGGCAAAAGAAGTAGAAAATCAAGTAAGAGAGCAAGGCGCTGTACCTGCTACTATTGCAATTATAAACGGAAGAATGAAAGCAGGCTTATTGTTAGAAGAAATTGAATTACTTGCTCAAGCAGGACATTCAATTACTAAAGTAAGTAGAAGAGATATCCCATTTGTACTTGCAAATAAGGGGCATGGAGCAACTACTGTTGCAGCGACAATGATTATTGCAGAATTAGCAGGCATTAAAATATTTGCAACAGGTGGAATTGGGGGAGTTCATCGTGGGGCAGAAAAAACATTTGATATTTCAGCAGATTTACAAGAATTAGCCAATACAAATGTTGCTGTTATTTGTGCGGGTGCAAAATCAATTTTAGATTTAGGCTTAACTATTGAATACTTAGAAACATTTGGTGTGCCACTCATCGGTTATCAAACTAATAAATTACCAGCATTTTTCACACGTAGCAGTAATTTCCCTGTTTCTATTCGTCTTGATACTCCAGAACAAATTGCTATGGCAATGGATACAAAATGGAAAATTGGCTTAAAAGGAGGGGTAATTATTGCTAACCCAATTCCAGAACAATATGCAATGCCAGAAGAAGCTATTAATAATGCAATTAACCAAGCTATAAAAGAATCTGAAGAACAGAATATTCTTGGTAAAGAAAGTACTCCATTCTTATTATCTCGCGTTGTTGAATTAACAGGGGGAGATAGTTTGAAATCAAATATTCAATTAGTCCTAAATAATGCCAAACTTGCATCACAAATTGCTATTGAATACCAAAAACTATAACTAAACATTAGTTTAGTTCATATAGATATTTAATAATATAGATGCGGCGATTTCATCGTCGCTTCTTTTAGGAGAAAACAAATGGAGACTTTTCGTAGTTTATTAGGTATTTTACTTTTACTCTTGATTGGCTTTTTATTGTCTAACAATAAAAAGAAAATCAATATTAGAACTATTGGCGTTGCATTACTGCTACAAATATGCTTAGGCGCATTGATGTTATACGTCCCAATTGGCCGCCACTTTATTGAAATTACTGCTATCAGCATTAATAAAGTGATTGCATATAGTTCAGCTGGAAGTTCATTTATTTTTGGTGCATTAGTTAGCCCTAAAATGAATGAATTATTCGGAGAAAGCAGTTTTGTTTTTGCTTTACAAGTTATTCCTTCCATCATTTTTATTACCGCTTTATTATCAATTCTCTACTACCTTGGTATTATGCGCTGGGTTATCAATACGCTAGGCTACTTATTTCAAAAAGCACTAAAAATAAGCAAAGTAGAATCTTTTACTGCTGTTACTACTGTCTTTTTAGGTCAAAACGAAATTCCTGCAATTACTAAACCATTTATCTATAAAATGAACCATAATGAACTCTTTACTGTAATGTGCAGTGGAATGTCATCAATTGCTGGTTCAATGTTAGTTGCTTACGCAGGATTAGGTGTATCAATAGAATATTTACTTGCTGCATCATTAATGGCAATTCCAAGTGGAATTTTATTTGCTCGTTTACTTAGCCCTGAAACAGAAGAGTCCAAAATTGAATTTAACGAAATGACTTTTGGAGATAAAAAACCTGCAAGTATAATTGAGGCCACCGCAACAGGTGCAATGGTTGGTTTAAAAATTGGTGTAGGTGTTGCAACCGTCGTAATGGTTTTTGTTGCATTAATCGCATTAATTAATGGATTTTTAAGTGGAATTGGAGAATTTGTTGGTTATCCCGATATTAGTTTAGAATTCATTTTTGGATATATATTTTCGCCACTTGCTTATGTAATGGGAGTTGATTGGGATAATGCAAATTTAGCAGGTAGTTTAATAGGTCAAAAATTAGCCATAAATGAATTTGTGGCTTACTTAAACTTCTCACCTTATTTATCTGGTAATGAAGGAAATCTTGCTCCTAAAACTATTGCAATTATTTCTTTTGCATTATGTGGATTTGCTAATTTTGGTTCTATTGGTGTAATTGTTGGAGCATTTGGTGCAGTTGCACCAGAAAGAACCTCTGAAATTGCGAAATTAGGCTTTAGAGCACTATGTGCAGCAACGCTTTCTAACTTAATGAGTGCTACTATAGCAGGGTTCTTCGTTGGATTACATATGTAGTAATCCAGCTATTACGTAATGAGAGATATTCTATCTAATTCAAAACTCTAAAATATCTCTCATTTTGATCCTATTTCATTAACAAATATGCCTTAAGTTTCGCAAAATCATTCTCCATTGCATCAGACAATAATGGTAATTTATTATGTTTATCAAGAGCCTCAGGTAAAGGCAATTCAAGATTAAGAATTCGCTCTACAGATTCCTTAAATTTAGCTGGGTGAGCAGTACAAAGGAAAATACCCGTTTCATTGGGTTGTAATTGTGTATTTAATACCTGATAAGCAATCGCCCCGTGTGGCTCACATAAATAACCTTCAGCATATTGTGCTTTTAAGGCATTTTCTGTTGCTACATCATCTAATGCACCCGAACTAAGATCAGCTAGATTCCAATCATTACGTTTAAAAAGCTCCTCAACTCGAGGCCAATTATTCGGGCGACTAACGTCCATTGCATTTGATAAAGTTGCTACGGTGGAATTTGGTTGCCAATTTCCTGAATCTAAATAACGAGGCACAGTATCATTTGCATTAGTTGCTGCAATAAAACGTTTAATCGGTAAACCTAATGTTTTCGCAATAAGCCCTGCGGTCAAATTACCGAAATTACCACTGGGTACAGATACAACTACATTATCACGTTTTGTTTTCGGTAGCTGTGCTACTGCCTCAAAATAGTAACAAACTTGTGCCAACAAACGGCTAATATTGATTGAATTTGCTGAATTTAGCCCAATCGACTCTCGTAGTTCTACATCATCAAAAGCTTGTTTTACTAACGCCTGGCACGCATCAAAATCGGCTTCAATCGCAATCGTACGAATATTCCCACCTAAAGTACAAAATAGCTTTTCTTGTAACGGACTAATTTTCCCTTTTGGGTATAAAATGACAACATCAATGTTTTCTAAGCCATAAAATGCGTGAGCAACTGCAGCGCCAGTATCTCCTGATGTTGCCGTCAAAATGGTAATTTTTCCATCTCCACGTACTGTTGCTAATGCCTGTGCCATAAAACGCCCGCCAAAATCTTTAAACGCTAATGTGGGTCCGTGAAATAACTCCAACGCATAAATATTTTCAGCCACTTGCACGAGCGGTGCAGGAAACGTAAAGGAGTTTTTTACCATTGCATTTAAGCTATCTGTTGGGATTTCTTCACCAATCAACGCTTGCAAGATTTTCTGGCTGCGTTCAACTAATGGCATATCGAGTAATTTATCAATATTATCTAATGTTGGAATAATCTCAGGAAAAAATAATCCCTGATCTTTCCCCAATCCTTGACGTACTGCTTGTGCAAAATTAACTTGTTCTTCTGGATGTTTGATGTTGTATAAATTCATTTTTTATCCTTATTTTTGTAAAATAATATCCAAACTGACCGCTTATCGCATAATTTGATTCTAGCTATTACATTTGAGTTAGTAAATGCTAATCTACTGAATAATAATTTTATTTTGTACAATAAAACGATTATTCCAATGATATATGATAGGGCATTTATAAATTCCCCAATTCATTGTATTATCCTTACATATTTTTTAGATGAAAAATAAGGATCTAAATGAGTGAATATCAATCAGAAATATGCACTAAACTTGAACAATATCATTTAATTGAAGTAACTGGTGCTGATACAGAAAAATACCTACAAGGGCAATTAACTTGTGATGTCGCTAAATTGGATATTGGACATCAAACTCTTACCTGCCACTGTGATCCAAAAGGTAAAATCAGTGCGTTGTTCCGCTTATATCGCCATCAAACAGAGCATTTTTTCATTATTATTCGCCAAGAATTATTACCTGAAGCATTAATGCAACTACGCAAATATGCTGTGTTCTCCAAAATTACATTTACTGAATTAGATATGCCTATTTTTGGCACAACAAGCGGTGAGCTCATTGCAAAATTTAGCGATAAACTTACCGCTTGTCAGATAGGCGGCTCACCAACTCGTTATCTAATTTGGGGTAATACATCTCTTAAAGCCAATCATAATGGTAAAGAATGGGATTTGATTGACATACAAAATGGTATTCCAATTCTACACGCTATCAATCAATTTGAGCTTATTCCACAAGCGGTTAATTTACAAAAAATTGAGCAAGCTATTTCATTTACTAAAGGGTGTTATATTGGGCAAGAAACAATAGCACGAGCGAAATATCGTGGTGCAAATAAACGTGCAATGTTTACTTTCCAAGGAGAATTGGGTATCGATGATATTCCAGAAATTTCTCGTCCGATAGAAGTAAAATTTGGCGATAATTGGAAATCAACTGGGCTAATCTTAAGCCGTGTAGTAGAAAATAATCAACTTTGGTTACAAGTAGTAATGAATAAAGAAATTGAGGTAGAGAATGAATTTCGAGTAGGGAATATTGCAATCAAAAAAGTAGCCCTTCCATATAACTTGGATGAAGAATAATGCAATTTATTTATCCAAACGTACAATATATCGCAGGAGTTGATGAAGTTGGCCGTGGACCATTAGTGGGAGCAGTGGTAACGGCAGCCGTTATTCTTGATCCTAGAAACCCGATTGAAGGGCTAGCTGATTCCAAGAAATTATCGGAAAAACGCAGGATTATATTAGCCGAAGAAATTAAGGAAAAAGCACTAAGTTGGTCTTTAGGACGAGCTGAACCTGAAGAAATTGATGAATTAAATATTCTTCACGCCACAATGTTAGCAATGCAACGTGCAGTAGCAAGCCTTTCAATTCAACCTGATTTTGTCTTGGTAGATGGCAACCGTACCCCAACATTACCAATGCCTGCTCAAGCAGTAATTAAAGGAGACAGTTTAGTTGCTGAAATTAGTGCCGCCTCTATTTTAGCAAAAGTAGCCCGAGATCTTGAAATGATTGAGCTAGATAAACTTTATCCCGAATATCATTTTGCTAAACACAAAGGCTATCCGACTAAACTACATTTTGAAAAATTAATGCAATTCGGAGTAACGCCCTATCACCGAAAAAGTTTTGCTCCCGTATCCAAATTATTAGGAATAGCTAAATAGAAATGGAAAGAGAAGAAAATTACTTACAACGCTGTTTTGAGTGCGATACGGTTGTTGAAATTGCAAAAAACCTACCAAATCAAACCGCTTGTTGTCCTAATTGCCACGAAGTACTACAATCAGGAAATCGCTGGGGACTACATCGCTGTTCAATTATCGCATTTTCGATTTTATTACTCTTACCTTTTGCATTATTCTTACCATTGATGAATATTGATTTACTAGGCGTACCTATTTATGCCTCTGTATGGGGAGGGGTATGGAAAATGGCAACTGCTGGCTTTGCCTATACGGCATTTATGATTCTATTTTGTTCCGTCATTATGCCCTTTGTATTTGCTTTACTAGTGATTATGTTACAAATTCAAAAATGGATAAACTACCGGCCACGATATACCCTACTTTTACTAGCAAAAGCCAAACAATGGGTAATGCTCGATGTCTATCTTGTTGCATTAGCTGTTGCTGCTTTTAAAGTCAGAGAATATGCCCCTTTATCATTTGATATTTATCTATTGCCTTTTATTCTCACGACCATTTTAACCATTTTATTATTTACAAAAATCAATATAAAACAATTATGGAACAATTTTTATCCTGAATATCATTCTCTATCACCAAATAATGCGATTTCTGCCACGCTATGTCCTACCTGTGATTATACCTTTAATGAAAAAATTATAGATGAAAAAGGACAACAACGTTGCCCTCGTTGTGAAACTAATTTAGATATTCCCGATAAAATCAAATTACAACGAGTATGGGCTACATTAGTTGCTGGGGTTATTATGATGATTCCTGCCAATACATTGCCTATTTCAACTACAGAATTTGCTGGCTCAACATCAGCTGATTCCCTTATTGGTGGTGTATTTTTATTTATTTCAATGGGAAGCTACGCAATCGCAGCTATTGTTTTTATCGCAAGCATTGCTGTGCCTTTTAGCAAAGTTGCAGTGATCTTATACTTATTACTGGCTATCCATTTCCGCTGGAATCACTCAATTCATTGGCAAATGAAATTACTTCATTATGTACATTTTGTTGGACGCTGGTCAATGCTCGATCTATTTGTACTAGCCCTAATGATGTCTCTTGTTGAAAGAGGACAAATTATTAGCTTTTCAGTTGGAGAAGCTGCCTTTTATTTTGGATCAGCCGTTTTCTTTACAATGATCTCATCATCAAATTTAGATTCAAGAATGCTATGGCGAATTCATAGAAAGCATCAAAAACATAAACAAGCGGTTAAATAGCAAATAAATTTGCAAAATGCCTATATTATTGAAGTAGTTATGAAAGTATAGGTTTATTTTTTATTTATAAAAAAGAAAAACAAAAGGCGTATCTTTCGATACGCCTTTTTAATTATTAGTAAATTATCAATAATCTAATTTAATTATTTGATGATTTTCGCTACTACGCCTGCACCTACTGTACGGCCACCTTCACGAATCGCAAAACGTAAACCTTCGTCCATTGCGATTGGGTGAATTAAGCTTACTACCATTTTGATGTTATCGCCTGGCATTACCATCTCAACACCTTCTGGCAATTCAATCGTACCTGTCACGTCTGTTGTACGGAAGTAGAACTGTGGACGGTAACCTTTGAAGAATGGAGTATGACGACCACCTTCTTCTTTTGATAATACATACACTTCTGATTCAAAATCAGTATGTGGTGTGATTGAACCTGGTTTCGCTAATACTTGGCCACGTTCGATTTCTTCACGTTTTGTACCACGTAATAATGCACCTACGTTCTCACCTGCACGACCTTCGTCAAGTAATTTACGGAACATTTCAACGCCTGTTACCGTTGTTTTCGTTGTATCTTTGATACCAACGATTTCAACTTCTTCACCTGTACGGATAATACCACGCTCAACACGACCTGTTACTACTGTACCACGACCTGAAATTGAGAATACATCTTCAATTGGTAATAGGAATGGTTTGTCGATTGCACGCTCTGGCTCTGGAATATATGAATCTAAGTGGCTTGCTAATTCTAAGATTTTTTCTTCCCATTCAGCTACGCCATTTAATGCTTGTAATGCTGAACCACGTACGATTGGTGTATCATCACCTGGGAAGTCATATTGTGAAAGAAGTTCACGAACTTCCATTTCAACTAATTCTAATAACTCTTCATCATCTACCATATCGCATTTGTTTAAGAATACGATGATGTAAGGAACACCTACTTGGCGACCTAATAAGATGTGTTCACGAGTTTGTGGCATTGGACCATCAGTTGCTGCAACTACTAAGATTGCACCATCCATTTGTGCCGCACCTGTAATCATATTTTTTACATAGTCCGCGTGTCCTGGGCAGTCAACGTGTGCATAGTGACGGGTTGGTGTATCATATTCAACGTGTGAAGTATTGATAGTAATACCACGTGCTTTTTCTTCTGGCGCATTATCGATTTGGTCAAATGCACGTGCTGCACCACCATAGTGTTTTGCTAATACGCTAGTAATTGCTGCGGTTAAAGTTGTTTTACCGTGGTCAACGTGGCCAATTGTACCCACGTTTACGTGCGGTTTTGTACGTTCAAATTTTTCTTTAGACATTGCTAATGTTTCCTATATTAAGATCCGTAGCGCAAAACACACTACGGAGTTTGATAACTATTTTTTACGAGCTTCAATAACTGCTGCTGCAACACTTGCTGGTGCTTCAGCATATTTTAACGGTTCCATTGAGTATGATGCACGACCTTGAGTCTGCGAACGTAAGTCTGTTGCATAACCAAACATTTCTGAGAGTGGAACTTCCGCATTGATTTTAACAACAAATTCGTTTGCTTCCTGACCGCTTACCATTGCACGACGGCGGCTTAAATCACCAATTACATCTCCAACATAATCTGGCGGAGTTTCAACTTCTACTTTCATAATAGGTTCAAGTAAAACAGGGTTTGCTTTGCTAAACGCTGATTTAAATGCCAATGATGCAGCAAGTTTAAACGCTAATTCTGATGAGTCAACATCATGGTATGAACCAAAATGCAAACGTACACCTAAATCTACTACTGGATAACCTGCAAGAGGGCCTGATTTAAGCTGTTCTTGAATACCTTTATCAACAGCTGGGATATATTCGCCAGGAATTACACCACCTTTGATTTCATTCACAAATTCATAACCAGGACCTTCAGGATCTAATGGATATAAGTCAATCACAACATGACCATACTGACCACGACCACCTGATTGTTTTGCGTGTTTACCTTCTACATCTTTAACCGCTGTACGAATCGTTTCACGGTAAGATACTTGTGGTTTACCGATATTCGCTTCCACTTTGAACTCACGTTTCATACGGTCAACGATAATATCTAAGTGCAACTCACCCATACCTGAAATGATAGTTTCACCTGATTCTTCATCAGTATGTACACGGAATGAAGGGTCTTCTTGTGCTAAACGTCCTAGTGCAAGACCCATTTTTTCTTGGTCTGCTTTTGTTTTAGGTTCAACAGCAACAGAAATTACTGGCTCAGGGAATTCCATACGCTCAAGAATAATTGGTGCATCTAAAGCACACAATGTATCACCTGTTGCAACATCTTTTAAACCGATTGCCGCTGCAATATCGCCTGCACGAACTTCTTTAATCTCTTCACGTTTATTTGCGTGCATCTGTACGATACGACCAAAACGCTCACGCTTTTGTTTCACTGAGTTCATTACAGTATCACCTGAATTGATAACACCAGAATAAACACGGAAGAACGTTAAATTACCAACGAATGGGTCTGTCGCAATTTTAAACGCTAATGATGAGAATGGTTCATCATCACTAGGATGACGCTCACCTACAGTATCATCTAAATTAATGCCTTCAATTGCCGGAACATCAGTTGGTGCTGGTAAGAAATCAATTACTGCATCAAGCATTGCTTGAACACCTTTGTTCTTAAAGGCAGAACCACAACATACAGGAATAACTTCACCCGCTAATACACGCTGACGCAATGCTGTTTTAATTTCTTCTTCAGTTAGTTCTTCGCCAGCAAAGAATTTTTCCATTAATTCTTCTGATGCTTCAGCTGCAGCTTCAACTAAGTTATTACGCCATTCTTCACATTCTTCAAGCATTTCCGCTGGAACATCTTCGTAAGTGAATGTCATACCTTGATCAGCTTCATTCCAGTTGATCGCTTTCATTTTGATAAGATCAATAACACCTTTGAAGTTTTCTTCAGAACCAATCGGAAGTTGAAGAGGAACTGCGTTACCGCCTAAGCGAGTTTTAATTTGTTCAACTACACGTAAAAAGTTTGCACCTGTACGGTCCATTTTATTTACAAATGCAATACGTGGTACTTCATATTTATTTGCTTGACGCCATACAGTTTCAGATTGTGGTTGTACACCACCAACAGCACAGTAAACCATTACTGCACCATCAAGAACACGCATTGAACGCTCTACTTCGATTGTAAAGTCAACGTGTCCTGGAGTATCGATTACGTTGATACGGTGCTGTGGATACTGCTGAGACATACCAGACCAGAATGCAGTGGTTGCTGCTGACGTGATAGTAATACCACGCTCTTGTTCTTGTTCCATCCAGTCCATTGTTGCTGCACCATCATGCACTTCACCAATTTTGTGGCTTACACCTGTATAGAATAGAATACGCTCTGAGGTAGTTGTTTTACCTGCGTCAATATGAGCACTAATACCAATATTACGATAGCGCTCAATAGGAGTTACACGAGCCATTATTATTACCTTATTTGGAAATTTATATACATAATAGGCTTCATCACAGAAGAGATGAAGCCTATCAAAGTCAAAAGCTTATTACCAACGGAAGTGAGCAAATGCTTTGTTAGCTTCAGCCATACGGTGAA
This sequence comes from Vespertiliibacter pulmonis, assembly GCF_013377275.1. NCBI lineage: Bacteria > Pseudomonadati > Pseudomonadota > Gammaproteobacteria > Pasteurellales > Pasteurellaceae > Vespertiliibacter > Vespertiliibacter pulmonis. Next base: position 1,121,293 of record NZ_CP016615.1, on the reverse strand, counting down.
CGTCTTCACGTTTCTTCACTGCTGAGCCTTTGTTGTCAGACGCATCTGATAATTCATTTGCTAAACGCAATGCCATTGATTTATCACCACGTTTGCGTGCTGCTTCAATAATCCAACGCATTGCAAGAGCATTACGACGAGTTGGACGAACTTCAACTGGTACTTGGTAAGTTGAACCACCAACACGGCGAGATTTAACTTCAACAGTTGGACGTACATTTTCAAGAGCGGCATCAAAAGCATCTAATGCTTCTTTACCTGTACGTTGTGAAAGTGTTTCTAAAGCACTATACACGATTGATTCTGCGACAGATTTTTTACCATCTACCATTAAAACATTAATAAATTTTGCAAGTAATTCTGAACCGAACTTCGGATCTGGAAGAATCTTGCGTTGTTCAACACTACGACGACGTGGCATTGGGAGTTCTCCGTATTATAAAATCTTCAGGATATCCAAAACTCATCTTAACAAAGTTTCATATTATTGAAACTATATGTGCAATGCACTGATTAGACTGGAGTTTATGGTTTAAATATTAAAATTTAGACGTTTGGCCTTACTTAACGGAGTTCCATTAAGATTTAGGACGTTTAACGCCGTATTTCGAACGACCTTGTTTACGATCTTTAACGCCTGCACAGTCTAATGCACCGCGTACAGTGTGATAACGTACACCTGGTAAGTCTTTAACACGACCACCACGAATTAATACAACACTGTGTTCTTGAAGGTTATGACCTTCACCACCGATATAAGAAGTAACCTCAAAACCATTCGTTAAACGAATACGACATACTTTACGTAATGCTGAGTTTGGTTTTTTAGGAGTTGTAGTATATACACGAGTACATACACCACGTTTCTGCGGGCAAGCCTCTAATGCAGGAACGTTGCTTTTTACAACCTTTTTCACACGCGGTTTGCGTACTAGCTGGTTGATAGTTGCCATTAATTAAGCTCCAGTTTAAATTAATAATTGATAAAATTCCTTTTATCTAAGGTATATCATTGATATGATTAGACGAAAGGACGGGGAATTCTATAATATTATTTATAACGCTGTCAAGCTCTCATAAAAGAGGGGCTATTTCTGCAATTCTGCAATTTTCCTTTATCTCAATCCAATACAAATAGCCCATCTAATAGAAATTATCTATAATACTCTCATCTAAATTTCATAAATTAGGAAATACCTATGAACCAATTAAAAATAGGGGTACTACTTGCTAATCTCGGCACACCCGATGAACCTACCACTCCCGCAGTAAAACGTTATCTTCGTCAGTTTCTCAGTGATCCTCGAGTTATTGATCTCCCTCGTTTAAAATGGCTTCCTATCCTAAATTTTATGGTACTACCTAAACGCTCACCAAAAGTTGCCGAAGCGTATAAATCAATTTGGACAAATGAAGGGTCTCCGCTACTTGCAATTTCACGCCAACAACAAAAAGCAGTACAAACTTATTTCTCAGCAAAAGGGAAAAATATTATTGTTGAGCTAGGAATGAGCTACGGTAATCCTAGCATTGAAGATGGGGTTGCTCGCTTAATTAAACAAGGGGTAGAAAAAATTATTGTACTGCCTCTTTATCCCCAATATAGCTCAACGACAACAGCTTCAGTATTTGATGCCTTTGCTCGTGGATTAACGAATCAGAAGAAAATTGTACCTTTTGAATTTATTCATAATTATCATGATCATCCTCTTTATATACAAGCGGTCGCTAGCAGTATAAGCCTTGCAGAAGGAGAACATCTCCTATTTTCATTTCACGGTATTCCAAAACGTTATGAACAAGAAGGCGATTTCTACGCCAATCATTGTCGTGCGACAGCTGAACTTATCGCTCAAAAACTAGGCTTAACAGAAGCACAGTGGACACTGGCATTCCAATCTCGTTTTGGCGATGAAGAATGGTTACAACCTTACACAGATGAAACCTTAAAAGGTTTTCCTGAAAAAAATGTGAAAAATGTTGCCGTTGTATGCCCCGGCTTCTCTGCTGACTGCTTAGAAACGATTGAAGAAATTGCAGAAGAAAATCGGGAATATTTTGAACATTCAGGCGGAGAAAGTTACCGCTATATTCCTGCATTAAATGCCACAGCAAATCACATCAAATTATTGGTGAAACTGATTGAAGAGAAAATGTAAATTAACATAAATCTAATAACAAGCGGTCGGTTTTTAATCTTTTGTACATTGAGAACCACCGTGTTTATTATCTTTTTAAATTAAACATTCGCACTTAATAATCTGCGTTTTCCCAACAAATTTCCAATCCCAAATGCAATTAACCCAAAGAATAAGCTCGGTACAATGCTATGAAAATTAAAAAGTTTTATTTGTAATCCAGCCATTAGCATATAACTTCCCAGCCCTATCATCATTGAAAATATCGCCCCCGTTGCATTCGCTTTTTGCCAATATAAACCAAGAACGATTACCCATAGAAAAGTTGCTTCCAAACCACCTAATGATAATAAATTTAACCAGATCAACATATCAGGAGGATTAAACGCCAAGAGAAAAACAATTATTGTAAGTCCAAGGGTCGTTAATGTTGAGAAAATTTTTAGCCTAGGCTCATTTTCAATGGCTGTAGGACGAAATGCCAAATAAAGATCTTTAATAATTGTCGAAGATGCTTGAATTAACATTGAATCAATTGATGACATAATTGCCGCCATAGGAGCGGCCAAAAAGATCCCGACAACGACTGGCGGAAGCACCTTTAACATTAGAGTTGGAATAACCTGATCAACTACCGTTAAATCAGGCAATAATGCTCGCCCTAACGCTCCTGCTAAGTGCATTCCCAGCATCAAAATAGAAACTACCACGGTGCCAATAATCATTGCTTGATGCAATGCTTTGCTATTTTTATACGCCATACTTCGCATTGCTAATTGTGGTAGCCCCATCAAACCAAAGCATACTAATACCCAAAACGACAGCATAAACGTAAAATCTAACGGGCGTTCATCAATGCCATAAGGCGTAATTAATTGCGGGTTAATCATTTCTAACTTATTGATAATCGGTTCAATGCCCCCAGCAAAATAGATCACGCCACCTAATAATAAGAGCGTTCCAATCATCATCACCAACCCTTGAATGGCATCAGTTAATACCACAGCACGAAATCCGCCAAAAAAAGTATATGCCCCCACCGTTAAGGCAAAAATGAACAAGGACATTTCATAAGAAATCCCCAATGTTGTTTCAAGCAAACGCCCTGCACCAATAAATTGCACCAGCATCATCGCTAAAAATGAGAGTAAAATTGCAAAACTAGATAACCAAACAATCACAGGGCTTTTATAGCGGGCAAGTAACATATCATTAATTGTCAGGCTATTATTTTGGCGAGCAAGAATAGCGAATTTTTTCCCTAACACACCTAGAGATAGAATCACTGCTGGCACTTGAATCATCGCTAATAATACCCAGCCCAAACCGTATTTATAAGCAGCACCTGGCCCACCGATAAAGCTACTTGCTCCAACGTAAGTTGCCGCCATTGTCATTGCTAGTACAAAGCCTGACATCGAACGACCACCAACGTAATAATCCGTAAGAAAATGACCGCTTGTTCTCTGACGATAGGCATAAAATGCTACGCCAAATACGAAAAAAAGATACATAATCAGAGGTAGTAATATCAGCATATTCATTGTATTACTCCTCTAACTTAATCTCTTTATAAACTAATTTAAGCACGATGATTACCAAAAAAATAAAAAGAATAGGCAGATAAATACAGGCACATTCAAACCAAATTGGAAAACCTAAAATCCCTCTTCCCGTTGGAGAAAAATAAGCAAAACCTCCCCACCCTACTAAATAACATAGGGTAAGCCATAACGCCCAGCGGACTTCCCGCAGTAACTGCTTAGATTGATCCATATATCTCCCAAAGGTTGCTTTTCCACACTTTATGGCTCACCTTTTATTCTGTTTCTGTGCGATGATCTTCGTAACGATCTTTTGCTAATTCTTCATCTGTTGGCAAAGGCTGCCCTGTAAAAGCATGTAAAAAAGCTTCACATAATAATTCACTGTTTGTAGCGTGGCGTAAATTACGAATTTGACGGCGAGTACGCTCATTAGTTAGTATTTCCAATACTTTAATTGGAATTGACACCGTAATTTTTTTCACTTGCTCACTTTTTTTCCCGTGCTCTGCATAAGGGTTAATATATTCCCCGTTCCACTCTGCCATTTTTAGCCCCTTAAAAAATAAAAAATTGTTACTATTCTAAACAAAGGAAAACAAAATCACAATCTAGACGTCTAGATTTCTAGTGATAATATCTGATAATTTTTTTACGCATTTTACAAAAATGTGGTAATATCTAACCGCTTGTGCTTACTATTTAAGCCAATCACCTATAAAATAGATTTTAATTAGTCAGTTTAGTTCACGCATTCCAATCCGTAAAAATCCATTCTAAATTTACTTTTATTCATTATAAACAATAACTTATACTTAATCTCAAAGAGAAATTCAAATAAAAAATATGATACAAGATCCAAATTATCAACAAGAACAAGAAAAATATCAAAATCCTGTCCCAAGCCGAGAATTTATTTTACAAACTATTCGTGATTACGATGCACCAATGAGTAAAGCCGAGCTACTTGCTACATTCCAAATTGAAGATGAAGAACGCCAAGAAGCTATTCGTCGCCGTTTACGGGCAATGGAAAATGACGGTCAGCTTGTATTCACTAAACGCCAACGCTATGCACTGCCTGAAAAAATGGACTTGCTAAAAGGAATAGTTATAGGGCATCGTGATGGCTACGGCTTTTTACAAGTCGAAGGTGATGATGACTGGTTTATTCCTAACGGGCAAATGTTACGAGTTATGCACGGTGATTATGTACTAGCACAACCTAACGGCACAGATCGCCGTGGACGTAAAGAAATCCGCATCGTACGTGTGCTAGAAGCAAACAAAAAACAAATTGTTGGTCGTTTCTTCACAAACTCTGGAATTAACTACGTTGTACCAGATGATAGCCGTATCAACCAAGATATTTTAATCCCCGAAGCTCAACGATTAGGAGCAAGAATGGGGCAAGTTGTAGTAGTTGAACTCCAACCTCGCAAAGCTGATTTCAAACAACCAGTTGGATTTATTACCGAAATTCTTGGTGAAAATCTTGCCCCCGGTATGGAAATTGAGATCGCCTTGCGTAATCACGAAATCCCATATTTATGGAGTGAGGGTGTCGAGAAGCAAGCTCGCCAATTTAGCGAAGAAGTCCCTGAAGATGCCAAACTTGGGCGAATTGACTTACGCAACTTACCGCTTGTAACCATTGATGGAGAAAGTGCTCGTGATTTTGACGATGCAGTTTTCTGCCAACGTGAAGAAAATGGCTGGCGGTTATGGGTAGCGATTGCTGATGTAAGCTATTATGTTCGCCCTAAAACGGCGATTGATATTGAAGCACAATTACGAGGTAATTCAGTCTACTTCCCTAATCGTGTTATTCCAATGTTACCTGAAGTGCTTTCAAATGGGTTATGTTCACTCAATCCACAAGTTGACCGCCTCTGTTTAGTCGCTGAAATGCGCATTTCAGATTCTGGCTTACTTACTGATTACAAATTCTACGAAGCAGTGATGAATTCTCACGCCCGTTTAACCTATACAAATGTCTGGAAAATACTATCTGGAGATGAAACCTTGCGTGAACGCTATGCCCCGCTCGTTCCCCACTTAGAACAACTATATCAAATGTTCCACGTATTAGTGAAGGCCCGTAAACAGCGAGGAGCCATTGAATTTGAAACCGTTGAAAATCAATTTATTTTCAATCCTCAAGGACGTATTGAACGCATTGAGCCTATTATTCGTAATGACGCACATAAACTTATTGAAGAGTGTATGATTTTAGCTAATATTGCGGCGGCTCGCTTTATTGAAAAATCAAGCGAACCAAGCTTATACCGCATTCACGCTCTGCCAAGTGAAGAAAAACTCACTAATTTCCGTACATTCCTCAAAGAATGTGGGCTATTTTTAGACGGTGGATTAAAGCCTACACCAAAAGATTACGCTAAGTTACTCAAAACTGTGCAAGATCGTCCTGATCGTGAATTAATTCAAACAATGCTACTACGTTCATTAAAACAGGCTGTTTACACTCCTGACAATGAAGGACATTTTGGTCTGGCTCTTACGGAATATGCCCATTTTACTTCACCTATTCGCCGTTACCCCGACTTACTACTACACCGTTCAATTAAATACTTAATTGAACAACAAAAAGGCAATACTCGCCACTATACCGCAGGTGGTGGTTATCACTATAAATTAGATGATATGGATCAATTTGGCGAAAAATGTTCAATGACAGAACGCCGAGCCGATGATGCTACCCGTGAAGTCGCGGATTGGCTGAAATGTGAATATATGCAAGATCATATTGGTGAAGAATTTGATGGGGTAATTTCAAGCGTTACAGGTTTCGGGCTCTTTGTAAAACTAAATGAATTATTGATTGATGGCTTAGTTCATATTTCTACCTTAGAAAATGGCTATTATCACTACGATAATGCTCGCCAACGTTTAGTTGGGGAAAACAATGGCATTATTTATCGTTTAGGCGACCCTGTTAAAGTACGAGTCATCGGCGTAAATTTAGATGATAAGAAAATTGATTTTACACTTATTACTAACCTACGAAAACCAAGAACAGCGGGGAAAACCGCTAGAACTAAACAAAAAAGCCGAAAAAATCAGCCGATATTTAAAGAAGTTGCTGCCACTCCAGCCAAGAAAACTAAACGTAAAAAATCAACGAACAAGACTGCTTCTGCTCGTCAAAAAAATACAAGCAAGCGGTAAGATCTCCTAATTTTTTACCTTGTCTAAACGGGCTTCAACGAGTAAACTGAAGCCCTTTTTTATTACTAGGAATTTATGATGAAAAAATTAGCAATTATTACTTTACTTGGATTATCTTCAACAGCAGTTTTAGCTGCACCCGTTGGTGAAACCTTTACAGGATTTGGTACAGGTGTTGAACTTACCACGACTAAATATAAAGACTCAAAACGTGCAACTGGTGTAGGTTTAATTGTTGATTATGGTATGGACTATGGCAACAATCTCGTTGGTTTAGTTGAAGGTAAAGTAAAACTTAATAGTTCAAAACTTGAGGATAAATCAAGCGAAGAAGTTAAATCTCACGCGTCTGAAAAATTCCGTGGCAGTATCAGTTATTTACAAGGTTACCGTGTGTTGCCTGATTTACTTCCTTATGTAAAAGTAGGCTATACCTTTACTAAATTCAAATCAGATAAACAAATTTCACGTGAGAATTTCTCAAGCAAATCCTCTATTTCAGAAACAAATAGCGGTTTTGGTTTTGGTGCAGGGGTAAAATATGCGGTTTCATCTAATGTTGAGTTAGGAGCTGAATATTTAAGAACCCGAACAAAACAAGATAATACTAATATCAATGGTAATACCTTTGGTGCAAGTGCGGCTTACCGTTTCTAATTTTTGAATCACTCATATTTACAGTGAAGGCATACTCTTGTTATGCCTATTTTTAAGGGATTATATGAACAAGAATAAACTCTCAGGTATTATTATTGTTGCTATCTTAGCCGCAATTTCTTGGGTAATTGCAGAAACTGATATCGCTAAAAATCTTAATCTAAGTGCTTTAACGATTTCAATTTTATTTGGTATGCTACTTGGAAATACCGTTTATCCTAAAATTGAAAAACAAACCATTGAAGGTATTAATTTTTCAAAAGCATTCTTATTAAGAGCGGGTATTGTGCTATACGGCTTTCGTATCACATTACAAGATATCAGTTCTGTTGGTGTAAATGCTGTTGCAAGCGATGCCATTATGCTCATCACCACCTTCTTCATCACAATGTGGCTTGGTGTGCGTCTATTAAAAATTGATAGACAGATCGTCCAATTAACCGCATCAGGTTGTAGTATCTGTGGTGCAGCTGCTATTATGGCAACCTCACCTGTGATGAAAGCAGAATCGCATAAAGTGTCAGTTGCTGTCGCTCTAATTGTTATTTTCGGAACGATTTGTATGTTCCTCTACCCTGCGATTTACCCATTTTTAAGTAACTATATGAGTGAACATCAGTTCGGTATTTATATCGGCTCAACCGTTCACGAAGTTGCACAAGTTTATGCTGCAGGGAGTAATATTAACCCTGTTGTTGCAGATACTGCTGTGATTAGTAAAATGATTCGTGTAATGATGCTTGCTCCATTCTTAGTTGTACTTTCTTACTCATTACAAAAAGAGAGTGGCGAGCAAGGCGGGAAAATTAATATTCCTTGGTTTGCCGTACTGTTCGTTGGTGTTGCGATTTTCAACTCTTTCAACTTAATTCCACAAGAAATCGTCCATTGGTTAGTGCATATTGATACTATGCTATTGATTATGGCAATGACAGGGCTTGGTTTAACTACTCGTGTTAGTGCAATTAAACAAGCAGGTGTTAAGCCACTTTTACTTGGCGCTTTAGTTTGTGTATGGTTAGTAGTAGGTGGATTTTTCGTGAATTTTGCAATGGAAGGTCTGATTGGCTAACTGAGCAAACACTCCTTAGCTATTATTACAAGTAAATAAAGCGGTCAGTTATTGCGGAAATTTGCAAATTTCTTTGATAACTGACCGCTTGTTTTACAATTAAGCCTCAATACCATCAAACAATGCGGTACTCAAGTAACGCTCTGATGCGGACGGCAAAATAACGACAATAAGTTTGTCTGCAAATTCAGGTAATTTTGCAAGACGATCCGCCACTGCCACAGCAGCTCCCGATGAAATACCTGCAAGAATCCCCTCTTCTGCCATTAAACGGCGTGTAGTTTTAATCGCTGTTTCACTATCAACCAATTCTACTCGATCAATTAAATTAAGATCTAAATTTTGTGGAATAAACCCTGCTCCAATTCCTTGAATTTTATGAGGTGATAGTTTAATTTCTTCACCTTTTAATGTCTGCGTAATCACTGGCGACTCTGCTGGCTCTACCGCAACACTAATAATCTGCTTACCTTTCTGCTGTTTAATAAAACGGCTAACTCCCGTAATTGTTCCGCCAGTTCCCACACCAGCAACTAAAACATCAATTTCACCCTTAGTTGCTTGCCAAATTTCAGGACCTGTGGTTTGCTCGTGAATAGCAGGATTGGCTGGATTTTCAAACTGTTTGAGCATTACATAACGATTTGGATCACTTGCAAAAATTTCTTCAGCTTTTGCCATCGCCCCTTTCATTCCTTTCACGCCTTCCGTTAGCACAAGAGTTACGCCCAGTCCACGCAATAAACGGCGACGTTCAATACTCATTGTTTCTGGCATTGTGAGCGTTAATTTATACCCTCGAGCTGCTGCAACATAAGCTAAAGCAATCCCTGTATTCCCACTCGTTGCGTCAAGAATTTCTTTGCTCTTATTTAAAATACCATCTTTCTCTGCCTGCCAAACCATATTTGCACCAATACGGCACTTCACACTAAAACTTGGATTACGTGATTCAATTTTAGCCAGTACATTGCCATTTTGCCCAAAATGCTTTAACCGCACGAGCGGTGTATTACCGATAGTTTCTGAATTATCACTATAAATCGTCATTAAAAAATCCTCATAAATAAAAAAATATAAAAGTATAGACCTAAAACTAACCATAACACTTTGCCGTGTATTTGCAAAGTTTTGTCATTTCTAACCACTTGCAAGCCAAATAAATTTCGGTATAGTAACCATTTTTGGCAACTCGACTTTCCTATAATGAAAAATACTAAAAAGCCTGCTTATCGCAGATTAAATCAATTAGTTAGCCTCGCTTTAATTTGTATTGCCGCTGCCATTACTTGGTTAAAAAATGATGAAAAAGAACATAAAACACCCCAAGTTTCACAACAAACTCAGCAAATGCCTTCTGTACAGCTTCCTGATCATTTAGGTAATTACGATACGAGTTTATCAAATGATAAATTTGGGCAAAATAGTACTGCGCCTATTGATTACTATATGCTTTCGCTTTCTTGGTCACCAAGTTTTTGTGAATCACAAAAACAGCGAAATAACGGAAAAATTCCGCAAAATCTACAATTTCAGTGTAACCAAGCAGCTAAATTTGGTTGGGTCATTCACGGCTTATGGCCACAAAATGCCAAAGCAAATAGAGTTGAAGATCACCCTCGTTTTTGCCAAGGCGATCTTCCTCCTGTGTCTGAAATAACAATCAAAAAATATATGGCGAACTCCCCGGGAGCTGGTTTATTACAAGGGGAATGGGAAAAACACGGTGCGTGTGCATTCGACACTGCTGAAGATTATTTTGCTAAACAAAAAGAATTATTTGATAGCTTAAACTTACCAGGTAGTGAACTTAGCCGTAAAGAGCTTTTCCAATGGATGAAAAAATTTAACCCACAATTAAGAAATGTTCATTTGAATGCAAGCCATAACGAACTTTACATCTGTTATGACAAAAAATGGCAACCAATGGACTGCCAATGAGCCAACTGCGTCAATTAAAAATGCAGGTACATCGCCAGTTGAAGAGGGATCTTGAAAAAGCAAACCACTATTTTGGTAAAGATTTTCCCTTACCTGAGGTCAGTTATGCAATAAAGGGGCTAAAAGCTGGAGTTGCTTACCTGCAACAAAATGAAATTCGTCTAAATCCCGTATTATTGGAAGAAAACGGGCAATCATTCATTCAGCAAGTTATTCCTCACGAATTAGCCCATTTACTGGTTTATCAGCAATATGGACGAGTACAACCTCACGGCAAAGAATGGAAAATGGTGATGGAACAAGTACTGAATGTCCCAGCTGAAACTTATCACTGTTTTGATACCCGCAATGTACAAGGGAAGCAATTTAGCTACACCTGCGATTGCCAGACACATCTGCTATCAATTCGCCGCCATAATGCGATTTTGCGTCATAACAGACAGTATCTATGCAAAAAATGTCACCAACCATTACGCTTTTTAGACGATAAATAATAATCTAGTTACAAGCGGTCTGTTTTACTAAAAATTTGCAAATAAACTCAGAAATCTGTTCTATATCATTGATATTCAGATGATTTTCACGTTCAAGTGAATAATCTGTTGCCGTTGCAATCGTAAATGAATCTAATTCAGGTAACGGCTTACCTTGATTTGCTAACGCCTGGCGATGCAACTGAATTTTGGGTAACGTTTCCTGCTTAAAACCTTCAACTAATACTAAATCGACTTCGTTATTATCAAATTTTGCCACAAGTTCCGCAAATTCTGCGGGAGTTTGCGTTTCATTCATCAATGCCCAACGTTGATCACACACAATCATTGTTGGATTAGCTCCCGATAAACGCAAACGATGGCTATCTTTACCCTCTTTATCTACTTCCACATTATGATGGGAATGCTTAATGACTCCAACTCGCACCCCTTTTTGTAATAATTGGGGAATTATTTTTTCCAATAAAGTTGTTTTACCTGTGCCACTATGCCCCGTTATTGCAAGTAACGGCACAGAACAAAAAGACGAGCGAAATTGACCGCTTGCTAACGCTTCTTCTGTATTAAAATTCTGAAATGCCTGTGATTGTTCCGAGAAATCCACCGCAACACTTCGCTGTGTTTGGAAAAAATGTAACAAACGGCGTTCGCCTTGAGCAAGGTAAGCCATTAAATCTGCTTCGACCGTTCGATGTAACAACGCAAAAGTCGGGTGAGCTTGCTCACCATCGTGAGCATAGGCGATATTGACTTGATTGATCCGTAATGATGTGCTTAACTTTTGTAATAGATTTTTCGGAGGAAAAGGGCAATCGCAAGGAACAAACAGCAGATATTCACTTTCAATACGCTGAAACCCAGACAACATTCCACTTAACGCTCCCTGAAACCCTTCAAGATTATCAGAATATTTCGGTATTTCAGGGTATAATTGCTGATACAATGCCTCTGAGCGGTTAATATTTAGATAAATGTCACTTACTTGCAATGTAAGGCGATCCAAAATATGGCTAATAATTGGCTTACCATTTAATTGTTGTAATCCTTTTTCCTTACCGCCAAAACGGCGTGCTAAACCACCCGATAAAATCACTGCAGAAACACTCATCTATTTTCCTTATATTGCAAAAGTTTGTTGAAAGTATATGATTTCAGCTAGTTTTTTCCAAATGCTTTCTTGTAGAATAACGCCCTAAATATAGGCTTGCTCTGCTAACTATACTCACATGGAATTTTCAACGTTTTATGTTGTCCAATCTTTATCTCGTTTTATCTTAATTAAGGAAAATTATCTAATGAAAAAATTCGCAATTAAAACCACTTTTATTATGCTATCTGCACTTTTTATGTTTAATCAGCAAGTTACTGCACAAGAATTCAAAGCAGGTAAAGAGTATGAACAAGTAAGACCTGAACCAACCGCACAAAAAGAAGTCATCGAACTCTTTTCATTCTACTGCCCACACTGTTATGAATTTAATACTACCTATAAAATTCCACAAAAAATTCAGCAAGGTTTACCGAAAGATGCCGTACTTAAAGAGTATCACGTTGATTTTTTAGGTGGTCAATCAGAAGAATTAACTCGTGCTTGGGCATTAGCAATGGTATTAGGTAAAGAAGAAAATGTGAGAATGCCTCTGTTCCAAAATGCACAAAATAATGCTATAAAATCAATGGACGATATTCGCACTATATTCCTTGAAAACGGTATTACTGCAGAACAATTTGATGGCGGAATAAATAGCTTTGTTGTCAATGGCTTAGTAAATAAACAAAAACAAGTCGCCGAAGAATTTAAAGTACGGGGCGTACCTGCATTCTTCATCAATGGGCAATATAAAATTAACCCAGAAGGGTTTTCCGATGTGAGCTCTACCGATGAATTTATCAAACGCTATGTTGATACAATTCTTTTCTTAATAAAAAACAAGTAGTAAATTATCATTCCCTAAAAGCAAAACAAGCGGTTAAATAGACCGCTTGTTTTGTTATTTATCATTACACTTCTATATCTTCACGAACGTTTACTCTGAGCGTAAAACATTGCTCCTTTCATTAGCATTTTCAGTTGCATAATCACTCGTTGCTTAAGTTCTTGACGCTGTTGCTTATTCATATCAAGTGCGTGCGATCCTGCCGTAAACACAAGAATAACCAATCCTTCTGACTGAACATACGCTAATTCAGATGTTATTTGGGTATTATTGCGTTGAATATACTCCGCTAATTCTGCAACAAAATGCTGAATTTCTCGAGAAGCTGCTGTACGAAATGCCAATGATGTTCCCGAGCTTTCACGCAATAATAATCGGAATATATTTGGGCGTTTATCAATAAATTCAAAAAATGTTTCGACAGACGTTACGACTTCACTTCCACCATCTTCTAAACGTTTACGCGCTTGACGCATCAATTGGCGGAGAATAAGCCCTGATTCATCAACCATCGCTAGACCTAATTCGTCCATATCTTTAAAATGGCGATAAAATGATGTTGGTGCAATATTCGCTTCTCGGGCCACTTCTCGTAAACTTAAATTCGAAAAACTTTTCTCTGCGGTAAGCTGATTAAAAGCCGCATCAATTAATGCTCGGCGCGTTTTCTCTTTTTGCGCTGCTCGTACGCCTATACTCATTGAGCGATGTCCATAATATGTTTAATTTCTTTTGCGAGACGCTCATAGCGTTGTCGCAGTGGCGATCCAGGGCGATAGATAAACCCAATCATTCGGTATGGTTCAGGTTCATTAAAAGAGCGGTAAGTTACGCCATCAGATAAGCTATTTACCTTAGTCGCTAATTCTGGAATTAATGCCATTCCTACTTCAGCAGAGACCATATTGCGTAACGTTTCTAAGCTACTCGCTTTAACCCGTTTATTCTCTCTTGCTCCAACGGATACGCAATACTCCATTGATTGCATATGTAAGCAGTGTCCATTATCTAACATTAACAGCTCTTTATCTCGTAGCATACTTAAATCTAAATTTTTCGTTTCTTTCGCCCAACAATGCGAATTAGGCACGGCTAAACGCATTTTTTCATTGAACAATGGCACTTGAATAAAAGGTTCACTTTCACGGGTTAGTGCAACAAGTCCACAATCTAACTGTCCTGATTCTAACTGCTCAATAAGCACTGAGGTTTGTAGTTCATAAATATAGAGATCCAATTCAGGAAACTGTTTTCTTAATTCAGGTAAAATAATCGGAGAAATATAGGGGCCTAGCGTTGGAATAATACCGATTAAAATAGGGCCAGACATCTCTTTTCCTTGATTACTCGCCATCTCTTTTAAAATCCGTACCTCTCTCAATACTGATTTAGCCTGCTCAACTAATGTCAATCCAGCTTGGGTAAAAAGTACTTTACGACTTGTCCGCTCTAATAAAATCGTCCCAAGCTCATCTTCTAATTTGCGTATTTGGCCGCTTAACGTAGGTTGGCTAACATTACAAGCATCGGCCGCTTTACGGAAATGTTTAAAATCAGCTAAGGCAATCAAGTACTCTAAGTCTCGAATATTCATCAATTTCTCCTATCAATGTATAACTAAATTATGGCATATTTTGTTCAATTTGTTACAAAATAATTCGAGCTTTGCACAATAGCGATCTTTTCAACAAAAAAAATGCTAAAATTTCTAAATTATTAATGCAATTTCACCTCTTTTTAGTTGGACTACACAATGAACCAAAGTTTAACGCCCTTTCATACATTCCATTTACCCGTCAGCGCCACTCATATTGTAGCGGTAAAAACTGCTGATGAATTGCTGTATAAATGGCAACAAGCTAATAATGCCCATCAGCCAATATTGCTTGTCGGACAAGGTAGTAATCTACTTTTTTTAGATAATTTCTGTGGCACAGTGATTCTTAATCAACTCAAAGGGATTAAACATTCAGAAGATGAACATTTCCACTATTTGCATATTGCTGGTGGCGAAAATTGGCACGAACTCGTGCAATGGACACTCTCTCAGGGAATTTACGGGCTAGAAAATTTAGCCTTAATCCCAGGCTGCGTAGGCAGTGCACCTATCCAAAATATCGGAGCTTATGGCGTTGAAT
The DNA here is from genome assembly GCF_013377275.1 of Vespertiliibacter pulmonis. Lineage (NCBI taxonomy): Bacteria > Pseudomonadati > Pseudomonadota > Gammaproteobacteria > Pasteurellales > Pasteurellaceae > Vespertiliibacter > Vespertiliibacter pulmonis. Next base: position 1,106,183 of record NZ_CP016615.1, on the reverse strand, counting down.
TTGAAAACGTATGTGATTTTGTCGATGTGCTTAATCTACGTTCAGGCGAATATTTTAGATTAGAGAAAAACCAGTGTGAATTTGGCTATCGAGAAAGTATTTTTAAACATCAATATAAAGATGGCTATGCCATTATTGCCGTTGGGCTGAAGTTATCTAAAGCGTGGCAACCTGTATTAAGTTACGGCTCGCTCGCCAATTTAGATCCAACCGATGTTACTGCACGACAAATCTTTGATGAAGTTTGTGCTGTACGTTCTGCTAAACTGCCTAATCCTGATGAAGTCGGTAATGCAGGTAGTTTTTTCAAAAATCCAATTATCTCATTAGCAAAATTTAATGAACTTCAGACCGCTTATCCAACCATACCACACTATTTCCAAGCAGACGGCACCGTTAAATTGCCAGCTGGCTGGCTCATTGACCAATGCCAGCTTAAAGGCTTTCAGATCGGTGGAGCAAGCGTACACACTCAACAAGCCTTAGTGCTTATCAATAAACATAATGCAACAGGTACCGATGTGCTAGCTCTTTCTCGTGCTGTCCGCCATAAAGTGCGTGAAAAATTTGGTGTAGAAATTCACCCTGAAGTACGTTTTATTGGGAAAAATGGCGAAGTTGATAGTGAGGAAATAACCCGATGAGCAAGCTCAACGGCACGTTAATTCAGCCGTCTTTACTTTGCGGTGATATTTTTGTCTTTGAGCAAATCGATTCAACCAACGAATATTTGCTCAACCATTATCAACATTTAGCTTGTGGAACAGCTTGTTTAGCCGAGAGCCAAACGGCAGGACGAGGACGGCGTGGACGGCAATGGTATTCCCCCCTTAGCCAAAATTTATACTGTTCTTTACTTTGGCGTTACGATCTTCCACTTTCTCAGCCTATTTCGTCTTTGAGCTTAATTGTTGCTCTTACCCTTGCAGAGACGTTTGAACAGCTCGGGGTAAACAATATTCAAATTAAGTGGCCAAACGATATTTATTACCAAGGTAAAAAAATGGGGGGGATTTTGATTGAAAATCGGTTTGATAGCCAGCAAATCCACTTAGTCATTGGAGTTGGGTTAAACCTCGCAATGCCAACGACTGAACCTGATATTAAACTTCAACCCTGGTCTGATCTTGCTGACTACCGCTTCGATCGCAACCATATCACAGCAACCATTCTTTCTCAATTACAAAGAATGTTAATTGAATACCAACATACGTCATTTAAAGAATACCTTTCCCGTTGGAAAAAATTTGATCTTTTTTACCAACAGCCTGTGAAACTATTAACCGAACAAGGTGATATTTACGGCATCTCACAAGGTATAAACGAACAAGGTGAGCTTTTATTAGCACAGCCTGAAGGCATAAAAGCCTTTGCGATTGGTGAAATTTCACTACGTCTTGCTTAAAATGGATCGCAAGCGGTGCGATCCGTCCATTTTTTGCTAAAACTTTTGTTACTCTAAATTTTGGATCTGCTCACGCATCTGTTCAATCAAGACTTTCAATTCAACCGCAGAATTGGTTACCTCTGCATTGATTGATTTTGAAGCTAACGTATTTGCCTCTCGATTAAGTTCTTGCATCATAAAATCTAGTTTACGCCCAACTGCACCGCCTTTGTTCAAAATAGATTGCGTTTCTTTAACGTGAAGCTGTAAACGATCTAGCTCTTCTGCTACATCTACTCGCTGTGCTAAAAGTACCATTTCCTGCTCAAGACGTTGCGGATCAAGCTGTAAATTCAACTCTTCAAAACGTTGCGATAAACGATCTTTTTGCCATTGTAAAATGCTCGGCATCTGAGTTTGAACCTTACTTGCTTCTTGGGCAATCAAGGTCAATCGCTGTTGGATAAGTGTATTTAAACTCTCCCCCTCACGCCCTCTCATCGCAATAAACTCCCTTAAAATTTGCTCAAACCCTACCAACAGATCTTGACTAATTTGATCAAGATCTTGTGATTGATTATCGACAACGCCAGGAAAACGCAAAATATCAACTAAATTTATCTCGCCTGCCTGCGCAGTTTCTTTAAGCCATTGTAAAGAGCCAATAACTTGCTTCGCATAATCTTGATTTAATGATAATTCATTGTTTTTATGGCTATTTAATTCAATACGTAAGCTACACTCCACTTTCCCACGAGATAACTCTGCACGCAGACGCTCACGCAGTGACATTTCTAAGTGGCGAAATTGTTCGGGCAAACGGAAAAATGTTTCCAAAAAACGCTGATTAACTGAACGAAGTTCCCATACTGCATTCCCCCACGTTTTTTTGATTTCTAAATGTGCAAAAGCTGTCATACTATAAATCATTTTACTCTCTCTTATAGCTAAATTGTTTAGTTCAAAAATTAAGGCTATTGTACCCTTTATTCTGTTAAAATAGGGAAAATTTTGCATTGAGATCCTATTATCACAAGGGTTTCACATTTCATTATAGTAAAAGGAATAGAAATAATGCGTCCAAATGATCGACCTGCTCATCAAACTCGTCCAATCAAGATCACTCGCCAATATACCCGTTATGCCGAAGGCTCTGTTTTGATCGAATTTGGCGAAACGAAAGTGCTATGTAATGCTACGATTGAAGAAAATGTCCCTCGCTTTTTAAAAGGGCAACAACAAGGATGGATTACCGCTGAATACGGAATGTTACCTCGAGCAACCCATAGCCGTAGCCAACGGGAAGCAGCCAAGGGCAAACAAAGTGGACGTACAATGGAAATTCAGCGATTAATTGCTCGTTCACTGCGTGCAGTCGTTGATCTCAAACTCCTTGGTGAACGAACCATAACCCTCGACTGTGATGTAATCCAAGCTGATGGCGGCACACGCACTGCCGCTATTACAGGAGCTTGCGTTGCGTTGCACGATGCGATTCAAACTCTTCTCACAAATGGAACGCTTAAACAAAACCCGATGAAAAGTTTAGTCGCTGCAATTTCAGTGGGAATCGTAGATAATCAAGCAGTATGTGATTTAGAATATGTGGAAGATTCTAATGCAGAAACAGATATGAACGTGGTGATGGTCGAAGATGGGAGATTAGTTGAAATTCAAGGAACAGCGGAAGGCGAACCATTCAGCCATTCTGAATTACTCACTTTGTTAGAACTAGCAAAAGGCGGAATTTCACAGCTCATTGATGCACAACGCCAAGCGTTAAATCTCACTACAAACTAGAATACAAAAAATAGCGTGATCTGCCCCCTTGCAAGCGGTTAGATCACGATTATTTTTGCCCATTACTACAATTCATCTGCGTGATGAATTAACACAAAGCGCTCCCACAACTGCTCGGTTGTTTCAATATGGTCGGGATCTTTAATAATACAATTATTTATTGGGCAGACTTTCTGGCAAGTTGGTGTTTCATAATGACCGACACATTCTGTACAAAGGGCAGGATCAATCACATAAATTTCATCGCCCATTGAAATAGCCTGATTTGGGCATTCTGGCTCGCACATATCGCAATTAGTACATTTATGATTAATCAATAATGCCATAAATTTCTTCCCATCAAAATTAGCTGATTATACTCTGCCAGCAGAAAGTAGAAAGCATTTATACATTTTTTTGCAAAAACTTCATCTGATCTCACCGCTTGTAAATACATAAAAACAATGACAAAAACAGCGATTTCGCCTATCATTTACAACTTATCTTGAGGACAAACTTATGCCTGATTTTGCTTACCTTCAACAAAAACGTAAACAGCTCAAACTCAAAATAAATGAGGTTTGTGAGCAAGCTAATATCACCACCGATTATTTTAATCAATTAGTGATTGGGGAAATATCAAACCCAAGCGAAGAAACTCTCGCTGCCCTACATAAAGCGCTACAAATCGGCGAACAACGCCCCCGTGTAGGCGTTATTTTTGGTAAATTTTATCCTGTCCATACTGGGCATATAAATATGATTTACGAAGCCTTCAGCAAAGTTGATCAACTTCACATCATTGTTTGTACCGATACAGAACGAGATTTAAAACTCTTCCACAATAGTAAAATGAAAAGAATGCCAACCAACGAAGATCGCCTACGTTGGATGCAACAAATTTTTAAATATCAGCAAAAGCAGATTTTTATCCACCACTTAGTCGAAGATGGGCTTCCTCATTATCCAGATGGTTGGGAAGCCTGGGCTGAACGAGTAACTGTATTGTTTAATGAGAAAAATATTAAACCGACTATTGTTTTTAGTAGTGAAATTCAAGACAAAATTCCGTACGAAAAATACCTTAATTTAACCGTACATTTAGTTGATCCAGAACGTAATTCATTCAATATTTCTGCGACAAAAATTCGTAATAATCCATTCCAACATTGGCGTTTTATTCCAAAAGAAGTACGTCCGTTTTTTGTTAAAACAATTGCAATTTTAGGTGGCGAAAGTAGTGGAAAAAGTGTTCTCGTGAGCAAGTTAGCAAACGTATTTAATACCACCTCTGCTTGGGAATATGGACGTGAATATGTTTTTGAAACCCTTGGTGGGAATGAACAAGCATTACAATACTCCGACTATCCACAAATTGCACTAGGACATCAACGCTATATTGACTACGCAACTAAACACGCCCATAAAGTAGCAATTATTGATACTGATTACATTACAACCCAAGCCTTTTGTATTCAATATGAAGGCAAAGCACACCCATTTTTGGATTCAATGATTCGAGAGTATCCATTTGATATAACCATTTTACTCTCAAACAACACAAAATGGGTTAATGACGGTTTACGCAGTTTAGGTTCAACTAAACAGCGACAACGTTTTCAACAGCTACTCAAAAAATTACTAGATAAATACCACGTGCCTTATATTGAAATTGAATCTCCAAGTTACTTAGATCGCTATAATCAGACAAAAGATGTCGTTGAAGCTATTCTTAATGAAGAGCCAATTCCAAGCAATTTTAAACATAACGAGAAATAGAAATGATCCTGTTTGCGGGCGATCCTCACGGAAGTTATGCTCATCTTTATCCCATTGTACAAGCACACAATGACGTTGCTTTAATTATTTTAGGGGATTTACAATTAACCACACCCACTGAATTAGATAAGCTCGCTCAATACTGTGATATCTGGTTTATTCACGGCAATCACGATAGCAAAACAGTAACTGCCTTCGATTCTATCTGGGGCTCCCACTGGAAAGAACGTAATTTACACGGACGTGTCGTTGATATTCAAGGATACCGTATTGCAGGGCTGGGAGGGGTATTTCGTGGACATATTTGGATGCCTCCTCATCGGCCAATGTTTTTTGACCCAATCCATTACTGTCAATATTCGCCCCAAGAACGTATTTGGCGAGGCGGTGTACCATTACGTCACCGTAGTTCAATTTTTCCTTCGGATATTGAACAGCTAGAAACACAAAAAGCAGATATTTTAATTACCCACGAAGCCCCACGCCCTCACCCTCAAGGCTTTGCAAGGCTTAATCAGCTGGCACGAAAAATGGGAGTAAACAAAATTTTCCACGGGCATCATCACGATAATTTTGATTATCGCCCAATCAACCGCAATAAATATTGTGAAATTTTTAATATTGGTTTTCGTAGCCTAGCGGATATTGACGGCAATTATTTACTGGTTGGCGTTGATGATCGAGATATCAAATAAAAATGCCCAGTAATTACTGGGCATTTCATAAATAACAAATTAAAACGTGATCTTACCGCTTGTTTAAACTGTTAAATCTTTATTTTCTTGTTCAATCGCTTGAATTTGCTATTTAGAGCTATCACCATATTTATTGGGGTATTTTTGACCCTCTTTAAAATATAAAAAGGCTCAAAATAAACTGGAAAACTAACGACAGATTTAACGCACTTATTGCAGTATTCAAAATATCTAACGCCTAGGAGATAAGGATATATACCAAAGTAAACTAGCAAAACCCCCGCCATCTTACTAGACCTTTAAAATCAAAGGTATTTCATCTCTAACAAAAACCAATTCATCTTTTCTCCTGACAAGCGGTATATTTAGCCTAAATATGTGCAATTATTATCATAATTTCATCGTTATAGTTGTTATAACCTAAAAGATAGGGGACAATAATAAAAATTGATAAAACTATCTTAAACAACTCATTTAAAACAATTATAAGAGAAAATAATGTCCTTAAACGATTATCCACAACAAGTTAATAAACGCCGAACTTTTGCAATTATTTCCCACCCCGATGCGGGTAAAACGACCATTACTGAAAAAGTGTTGCTTTACGGTAATGCAATCCAAAAAGCGGGTTCAGTAAAAGGAAAAGGCTCTGCCCAACACGCTAAATCGGACTGGATGGAAATGGAAAAACAGCGTGGTATTTCTATTACGACTTCTGTAATGCAATTTCCTTATAATGATTGCCTCGTTAATTTATTAGATACTCCTGGGCACGAAGACTTCTCGGAAGACACTTACCGTACCCTCACTGCGGTTGATAGTTGCTTAATGGTAATTGATTCAGCAAAAGGGGTTGAAGAACGTACGATTAAACTGATGGAAGTTACTCGCCTGCGTGATACGCCGATTTTAACCTTTATGAATAAACTTGACCGAGATATTCGTGATCCAATGGAATTACTTGATGAAGTTGAGAGTATCTTAAAAATCCGCTGTGCACCAATAACGTGGCCCATTGGTTGTGGAAAACTATTCAAAGGGGTTTATCATATTGCTAATGATGAAACCTATCTCTACCAAACAGGACAAGGGCATACAATCCAAGAAAGACGTATTATAAAAGGGCTAAACAATCCTGAATTAGATTTAGCTGTGGGTGATGATCTTGCTCAACAACTGCGTGATGAGCTAGAACTCGTTCAAGGTGCAAGTAATGAATTTGAACTTGAGGCTTTCCTCAACGGTGAACTTACTCCTGTATTCTTTGGAACAGCATTAGGTAATTTTGGGGTTGATCACTTCCTTGACGGTTTAACTACTTGGGCTCCCAAACCGCAACCACGTCAAACCGATGAACGTATCGTTTCTGCTGATGAAGAAAAATTCAGCGGTTTTGTCTTTAAAATTCAGGCAAATATGGATCCAAAACACCGAGATCGTGTCGCTTTTTTACGGGTTGTCTCTGGTAAATATGAGAAAGGAATGAAACTCAAACACGTTCGTTTAGGCAAAGATGTGGTTATTTCCGATGCTCTAACATTTATGGCTGGCGACCGAACCCACGCTGAAGAAGCCTATGCAGGCGATATTATTGGTTTACACAATCACGGTACAATCCAAATTGGAGATACCTTTACACAAGGGGAAAATTTGAAATTTACGGGTATTCCAAACTTTGCTCCTGAGCTTTTCCGCCGTATTCGTTTAAGAGATCCACTCAAGCAAAAACAGCTACTCAAAGGCTTAGTACAACTGTCTGAAGAAGGAGCTGTTCAAGTATTCCGCCCATTGATGAATAACGACTTAATCGTTGGAGCTGTGGGTGTACTTCAATTTGATGTAGTTGTTGCTCGTTTAAAATCCGAATATAACGTAGAAGCGATTTATGAGACAGTCAATGTTGCAACTGCTCGTTGGGTAGAATGTAGCGATGTGAAAAAATTTGAAGAATTTAAACGAAAAAACGAGCAGAATTTAGCTCTTGATGGCGGTGATAATTTAACCTATATTGCTCCAACAATGGTTAATTTAAACCTTGCTCAAGAACGCTACCCCGATGTAACCTTCTTTAAAACAAGAGAACATTAATTCGATTGCCTCATTAAAAATGAGGCAATTTATCATCAAGACTATTATAATGAGAAAAATATGAGTGAACAAATTTACGGCATTCATGCCGTTAAAGCTTTTCTAGATAACGCCCCAGAACGTTTAATTGAAGTTTATGTCTTAAAAGGGCGAGAAGATAAACGTTTAGCCCCTCTTTTAGCCCAATTACAGCGTTTAGGTATTAGTATTCAACAACTTAACCGCCAAAGTTTAGATAACAAAGCACAGGGTGAAGTCCATCAAGGTGTGATTGCACGTATTGTGCCAGCGAAAGAATTAAATGAGAACGATCTCGATCACATTCTCGCCACAAAACAAAACCCATTTTTACTCATTTTAGATGGTGTAACGGACCCTCATAACTTAGGGGCGTGTTTACGCACTGCTGATGCCGCGGGGGTTGATGCCGTAATTGTTCCTAAAGATAAATCAGCACAGCTGACCTCAATCGCCCGTAAAGTGGCGAGTGGCGCAGCAGAAACCGTGCCATTAATTCGGGTAACGAACCTTGCTCGTACAATGCGAGAATTGCAGGAAAATAATGTTTGGATTGTTGGCACAGCGGGTGAAGCCACTGAAAATCTCTATCAAGTTAAATTAACAGGTTCAATCGCTTTAGTGATGGGCGCAGAAGGGGACGGAATGCGTCGTTTAACTCGTGAACATTGCGATCAGCTCATTAGTATTCCAATGGCGGGATCAGTCTCCTCTCTCAACGTATCAGTGGCTACAGGCGTTTGCTTATTTGAAATTGTCCGCCAAAAATTAGCATCACTTAGCTAATCTCTTTTTATAAAAACAAACAAGCGGTGAGATGTTGCAAAAATATTGCTAATCTCACCGCTTGCTTTTCTAAAGCGAAATAACGCTCTCGTTATTACCCTTCACAACTACTGCAGCTTAATAAATTGCGGTTAAATACTTGAGCTGCACTCATTGAGTATTGGTAGTAAATGGACTTTAAGCCCAACTCTTCTGCCGTAAGATACAGTTTATTTAAATCACGGGCAGGCGTTGCTGGGTGTACCATAATGTTAATGCTTTGCCCTTGGTCAATATATTTTTGACGCTGTGCTGCCTGCTGAATAACACTTAACTGGCTAATTTCTGAGAATGTTTTAAATACTTCTTTTTCATGATCAGTTAATTCAGCTAAATGCTGAATAGAACCATCATTTAATAAAATACTTTCCCAAACTTCTTCTGTATCCAATCCTTTATCTTGCAATAATTTCTCTAAGAATGGATTTTTATAGACCGTTTTAATTTTTGCTAAGTCTTTTACATAATAATTTGATTTAAACGGCTCAACTGAAGGCGACACACTCCCTAAAATAAAGCTACTTGATTTAGTTGGTGCAACACTCATTAACGTTGTATTACGACGGCCATAACCTTTTAAAAGCTCTGGTTCACCAAAAAGTTCTGCTAACTCTTTCGAAGCTTTTAGTGTTTTTTCCTGCAATGTTTTGAAAATTAAGTTATTTTTCTGCATTGCATCAAAGCTATCAAAAGCAATATTATTCGCCTGCAAATAACTATGCCAGCCCAATACACCTAAGCCTAACGCACGGTGACGAGTGGCAAAACGGTTCGCTTTATGTAAAAACGGAATTGTCGCACTTTTCTCAATAAATTCAGACATCACCACATCTAAGAAGTAAGTTAAAACTTCGGGAGCATCCGTTTCTTTCCACTCATCAAAATAGAGCAAATTCATTGAAGATAAACAGCAAACAAAGCTCTCTTCTTCATTCGCTGGCAGCATAATTTCTGTACACAAATTAGAGGCGTGTACCGTCATATTTTTATCTTTATAGACATCAGGACGCCCTGCATTGGCGTTATCTTTAAAGAATAAATACGGGATACCTGTTTCTGTTTTACGTTGCAAAATTTTTGCCCAAAGTTGGCGCTTGTAAGGATCACCCGCTTTCATTGATTCTAGCCAATCGTGTCCGACACAAACCCCGTAGTACATTAACTGAATAGGGTTGCCTTCTGTGTGAATATCTAACCATTCATCAATGTCGCCGTGTTCAATATCAATATAACCTGCAAACTGACCTTTACGAGATGTGCCTTGTGAAATCACATCAATCACGGTATCAAACAATTTACTGAAATTGAATGATCCATCTGATTTACCATTATTTTTAATTGCGGAGCCGCGAGGGCGAATATCACCAAAATAGGCTGACGTACCACCCCCAGTTTTACTCATCATGCCAACTTCTGCCGTTGTTTCCATAATTTCATGAATTGAGTCGCCAATATAGCTACCAAAACAAGAAATCGGTAAACCACGGTCTAATCCAAAATTTGACCAAATAGGCGAAGAAAGCGAGAAATACCCTCGAGCCATATAGTGATAGAATTTATCCGCATAGCCTTCAATACCAAGTTTACTCTCTGCGTGCTCAGCAATGAATCGGATACGTTCAAGGGCTGTTGTACCTTCAAGTAAATAGCCACGCTGTAAAAATAAACGGCTATCATCATTTAGCCAGTGGAAATCTGGGCGATTTACATCGGTATAGCCCAATTCAAATAATTTTGGTTGGTAATAAGAGTTAGAATAAGTCATCTGCGGTAATCTGTTTCATTTTTTTGCTGTAATCAGTACTACGTTTGTTAAAGAAATCAGTCTCTTTTGTTGAGATAATTTCAATATCAAACCACTCAGTTTCTTTAAACATATCAGGATCAATATCATACGGTGGTTCTAAACCTAATGCTATTAAAGAGTTGTTATAACGACTCATAATATAATTTTCGACCGTTTTGCGACTAATAAAGCTTAAATCGCCTTCTTCAAAAATCCAGTCTAGAATACCTCGCTCAGCTTCAAGCGCTTGGTTTGCTAACACTTTTAACTCTTCAAAAAATTCAGGTGTAAATAATTCCGAATGTTCATTACGCAAAATTTCATACAACGCAATACCAAAACGTCCGTGAATTTCTTCTTCTTTGGAAGTCGCCTCTACGGCATTGGAAATACCTTTAAAAATATTCCGTTGCTTATTAAACGACATCATAATCAAGAATTGACCAAACAATGAAATATGTTCTACAAATAGCGAAAAAAGCACAAGGGATAAAACAAACTGTTTATTTCCTTCATCTTTTTCACGCATAAATTCTTCCATATATTCAATCCGTTTCATTAACGGCTTGATATCGGTAATTTGCGAGAACATTTCATTTAAACCCAGTTTTTCCAGTAAAAATGAGTACGCATCTTTATGGCGAACTTCACTTTCAGCGAATGTTCCGCCAACATCATCAATTTCAGGCTTTGGGAAATAGCGATATAGATCGCCCCAGAAACGTTTTACATTCACTTCTACCTGTGAAATCGCTAACATTGTGCGTGTTAAAACGTGACGTTCGTGATCATTGATATTGGTTCGATAATCTTGAATATCACCCGTAAAATTAAATTCCGTATGTAACCAGTAAGAATGACGAATTGCATCTTTAAATTCAAGTAATTCAGGGTATTCATACGGCTTAATTTGAATGCGTTTTTTAAAAATATTGCGAGGCATAGGAAAGACACCTAAATACGAAAAGTTAAAATTTGTAGGGGTATTCTATCGACTTTTTTTTCTATCTCAAGACCTTGACAAACGGTGGTGTCTTATCGGTTCGTAGGAGTGATTGATTTTAAAGGGAAAATATTTTTCTATCTTACTAGCTACTACATCTTGTGGTAAGTTTCTATCAAATCCACAAGATGTAGTGGTTACAAGCGTTCAGATTTGCTATATTTTTGCAAAAAATATTCAAAACCTAACCGCTTGTTTATCCTTTCAACAGGAAATGATGAAAGCTAATCCATTTCGCTCATTAAACTTGCATTACCGCCTGCTGCTGCCGTGTTAATACTAATCGCTTTTTCGTGTATCAGTGGTAAAAGCGATAAAGCAAGATCAAGGCTTTCAATGTAAGTTAAAATTGCCCCCTCACGTTGTGCAAAATGGGCTTTTTGCTCTTGGGATAACGGATCTAATACAATAAGAGTACTTAATTGTGCTATATCATTGAAATCATTAACCACTTGAACTAACTCACCGAAATGGTGTGCGACATTAGCCAATTCACTTTCTTTCTCAACAACCGCTTTACTACCACAAACAACAATCGCAATTAACGCTTGAACTTGTTGATAGAGCGAGCCATTACCAATAGCAATTACTGGACGAGGTTCAAAACGCATAAAGTTATTTTCACCAGTAATACCCTGCATTTTAAATACTTTACCCAACGGAGATTGGCGGCTTAGACTTGTCAGTAAATCCAACGTATTTTGAGCCTCTGAACCAGATAGAACAGAGTTAATCCCTGCTAATAATGGCTCATAACTCACCGCTTGCACATCTCCTTCTAAACCATTTAACGACCATTCTGTACGATTTACTAAACGTTGTAGATAAAGTGGCCCACCCGCTTTTGGTCCTGTACCTGATAATCCCATACCACCAAAAGGTTGCACCCCAACAACTGCGCCTACTGTATTACGATTAACATATAAATTCCCTGCATGGATCGTATTCAGCCATAAATCAACCGTTTCATCAATTCGGCTATGTAGGCCACTGGTTAAACCAAAGCCCGTTGAATTAATATCATTTATAACTTGAGATAAGTTTCTCGCATCAAACCGAATGACATGCAATACAGGACCAAAGACTTCGTGTTTCAGTTGCTGAATATTATCAATTTCTAATAACGTAGGCGGAACAAAAATCCCGTTTTTTGCAATTTCAGCATCTATTGGTACTTGATAGTAAGATTTTGCAACTGCTTTCATTGCATCAATATGACTTAATAGGCGACGTTGTGCTGTTTCATCGATCACTGGTCCAACATCTGTATCCAAATGTTGTGGTAACCCTACTTTCAACTCTGCCATTGCACCTTTTAGCATCGCAATAATATGATCAGCAACATCACGCTGTAGATATAATACTCGTAACGCAGAACAACGCTGTCCCGCAGAATCAAATGCTGAATTTAAAACATCTGCAACGACCTGTTCACCCAGTGCTGAACTATCTACAATCATTGCATTTTGCCCGCCCGTTTCAGCAACAAGCGGTACGATATGCTCCAATTTTTGCAAATTCACATTGATACTTTTCGCAGTATCTGTTGAACCAGTGAAAATCACACCATTTACACGATAATCGGTAACTAATCTCTCTCCAATAACTTTCCCACTACCAGGTAAACATTGCAACGCATTTTTCGGAATACCTGCTTGATGAAATAAGCTCACTGCATAATGTGCCATTAATGAAGTTTGTTCAGCAGGTTTAGCTAATACCACATTACCAGCAACTAATGCAGATGACACTTCACCAACAAAAATAGCAAGAGGGAAATTCCACGGGCTAATCGCTACAATAATTCCTCTTGGATTACGATAGCCCTCTGGGTTTAAACGGACTTCCCTTGCATAATAACGGCAGAAATCAACCGCCTCACGTACTTCAGCAATCGCATTATTGAGCGTTTTTCCAGCCTCTCGCACAGCTAGATCAAATAATTGAGGCATATTTTCTTCCATTAAATCTGCCATTTTTTCTAGCATTTCTGCACGTGCTACGGGAGACGTTTGTTGCCATTGTGCTTTAAATTTCTCTGCTGCGGCAAATGCAGCTGTAACATCACCAACAGTTGCATCAAAGACTTCGCCTACAATTTCTTCCCGATTTGCGGGATTATAAACTTCACGTTTTTCAGCATTATCAGATTGATGATCAGCCAATTGTGCTGCCGCAATATATTTTTTACTACTCAAGGTATTTAACTGTTGTTCTAAAGCCTGTAAATGAATAGCATCAGATAGATCATAGCCTTTTGAATTTTTACGTTGTTCTGCAAATAGAGAGACAGGTAGAGGAATTTTAGGGTGCATAGTCCCCCCAGTTTTGTGGGTAACCACAATAGGATCTTGAGTTAAATCATCAATCGTTAAATTCTCATCAACAATTTGATTTACGAACGAGCTATTTGCCCCGTTTTCTAACAATCTACGAACTAAATAAGCGAGTAGTGTCTGATAAGATCCAACTGGAGCATAAATACGACATTGTACATCAAGGTTATTTTTCCCAACTACTTGATCATAGAGGGTTTCACCCATACCGTGTAAACACTGGAATTCAAACTTTTTCCCTTTAGCAAGGTAGTAAATCGTAGCTAATGTTTGCGCATTATGAGTTGCAAATTGTGGATAAATAACATCTTGAGCTGCTAATAATTTTTTAGCACATACAATATAATTTAAATCCGTATGAACCTTACGAGAAAAAACAGGGTAGCCTTCTGCTCCGTCCATTTGTGCCCGTTTAATTTCACTGTCCCAATACGCACCTTTAACTAAACGGATCATTAGCTGCCGATTATTTTCACGAGCTTTCGTAATTAAATAATCAACCACTGCTGTACACCGCTTTTGATATGTTTGAACAACGAAGCCAATACCTTGAAATCCAGCTAAATCAGGATCACTTAATAGCTTATCTATTAAGTCTAATGATAATTCAAGCCGATCCGCTTCTTCTGCATCGATATTTAAACTAATATCATATTTTTTAGCTAACAAGAACAAATCTTTTAACTGTGGATAAAGTTCATCTAATACTCGTTGATGCTGAGCTAAATTATAACGAGGATGAATTGCGGATAATTTTACTGAAATACCCGAAGAATTATAAACGCCCAGACCACGTGAAACAGCTCCCACTGCGTGAATAGCTGCAATATAATCATTATAATAACGTTTTGCATCTTCACGAGTGAAAGCTGCTTCACCTAACATATCGTAGCTATATCGATAGCCCATCGCAAAACGCTTTTCGCCCTGTTTAATCGCTTCCTGAATTGTTTCGCCTGTAACAAATTGTTTTCCTAGTAAACGCATCGCAACATCAACACCACGACGAATTAAAGGCTCTCCACCTTTTGAAATTAGACGAGATAAAGAAGAAGCTAAACCACTTTCACTATGTGTCGAAACCAATTTTCCTGTAATAACTAACCCCCAAGCTGCAGCATTTACAAATAATGATGGACTATTACCTGTATGCGAACGCCAATCTCCTTTAGCAATTTTATCTCGGATTAATTTATCTGCTGTTGCTGTATCTGGAATACGCAATAATGCCTCAGCCAAACACATCAACGCTACCCCCTCTTGACTCGAAAGGGAAAACTCATGCATTAACGCATCAACACCACTTGCTTTTTTACGATCAGCTCGAACCTTTTCTACAAGTTTAGTCGTTAATGCTTTGATCTGTTCGGAATATTCTTCTGTTTCTGCTTGCTCAACGAGTTGTGCAACCAATGTTTGCTCGTCAATACGATAATGCTGACTTAAAGTAGGGCGAAGAGTAGTGGATTTCGGTAAAATTTGGTATGAAGACATTATTTTCTCCTAAAGATACAACAAAATAGATAACAGTAAATAGCAGTAAAAAATTAGTTAATCTCACCGCTTGTTTAACTTGAAAAAAAAGACGAGAGGTTCATCACCTAACGTCTTCTTACATTTTATTTATTCATTTCTGAATAGTATGCTTTTTCTGCTTTTTCAAAGGTTTCTACAATTTCTAATTTCGGTGCTGGAGTGATTAAAGACACAACAACAATCGCAAGAGTTGCTAAAATAAAACCTGGAATCATTTCATAAATTCCACTATTTGGCACAAAATCATTCCAAAAAACAACAACTAATGCACCCGTTATCATTCCAGCCATTGTTCCCGAAATATTCATACGTTTCCAAAATAATGACAAAATCACAACTGGGCCAAATGCGCATCCAAAGCCTGCCCACGCATAAGATACAAGCCCTAATACTTTACTATTTGGATCTTGTGCTAAAGCAATTGCTAACAATGCAATAGCAAGTACCATCGCACGACCAAGCCAAACTAACTCTTTTTGGCTCGCATTTGGGCGTAAGATTCCTTTATAAAAATCTTCAGTAATCGCACTCGCACAAATTAATAATTGACCACTCAACGTACTCATTACTGCGGCTAAAATTGCAGAAAGTAACACACCTGCAATCCACGGATTAAATAAGATTTTTGCTAATTCAATAAAAATTTGTTCATGATTTTGATTAACAACAGCTCCCTGTTCTGGGTGAACAAAGAAATATGCTTGCCCAAAGAAACCAATACCAACGGCACCTAATAAGCAAATAATCATCCAAATCATACTAATACGGCGAGCATTTGGGATTGCTCTCGCACTTTCCGCCGACATAAAACGGGCAAGAATATGTGGCTGTCCAAAATAACCCAATCCCCATGCTGATAAACTTAACAAACCAATAAAAGAGGTACCAGTAAATATATCAGTAAAATCTTTATTTACTGCCGCACCTGCCTGTGCAATCACTACCTCAGTCTGTTCAATACCACCTAAATTGATAAGCACAAAAATTGGGGTTAAGAAAAGTGCAAATAGCATTAATGTAGCTTGAATAGTATCTGTCCAGCTAACTGCAAGGAAACCACCAATAAAAGTGTAAATAATCGTTGCTAATGCACCATACCAAAGTGCCGTAGAATAAGGGACATTAAATAAATTCTCAAATAAACGAGCGCCAGCAACGACACCTGAAGCACAATAAATTGCAAAGAAAAAGAGAATAATTGTTGCAGAAACAATTTTTAATATTTTTGTTTTATCACTAAAACGATGATGAAAATATTCAGGAAGGGTTAAAGAATTAGCATTAAATTCAGTATAAGTACGTAAACGCCCTGCCACAAATAGCCAATTACAATAAGCGCCAATTGTTAAACCAATTGCAATCCATCCTTCAACTAACCCTGCGGCATAAATTGCGCCAGGTAGCCCCATTAGAAGCCAACCAGACATATCTGATGCTCCCGCTGATAAACCTGTTACAAAGCTACCTAAACGACGACCACCAAGAATATAATCCGATAAATTATGGGTAAAACGATAAGCAATAAATCCAATTGAAATCATTCCGATAATATAAATCAAAAATGTTGTTGTTGTTGGATCAAAACCAAACATAGTATGTTCTCCTATTTTAAATTCTGTTAAATATAACAGAAATACTCGAAAAATAGAGCCTAATATAGCTTAAAAGACTACTATTTATTCTTTCTTTAATATCTAAAACAGTATAAAGGAAAAGACATACTCAACTTACTATTTATTAACAAATTTGTGATACATATAACATTTTATTTTCAGTTAAGCGATGAGATGATGAGATTTTTCCCATAACATAATAACTTTTCAATTCAGAAAGAAAAGCTTGCAATCTACGTTGTTTAGACTAAGAAGTTTGTGCTGTTTAGTTTATCTTCTATCTCGCCTTACTGTTTTAATTACTTTCCCTATTTTCCCCATAGCAAAAACCCCAAGGTCTCTCAACCTTGGGGTTATCTATAAAACCCTGATGGTGCCCTACTCTCACATGGGGAATCCCCACACTACCATCGGCATTACTGCGTTTCACTTCTGAGTTCGGTATGGAGTCAGGTGGGACCACAGCACTCTGGCCATCAGGAAAATTCTTTCCATCTATCTATTCTTTTTTCTATCACGTTACTTATTCTACTATTACTCGATGTAACGCATAGTCTCTTCTTTATTTCTCTAAAAACAAGCTGTCTGAACCTTTCTTCATTCATCTTTCGTTATCTTCTATAACCAATCTTTACCCTACATCAACTCCAAAACACTTGAGGTTGTATGGTTAAGCCTCTCGGGCAATTAGTATGGGTTAGCTCAATGTATCACTACACTTACACACCCCACCTATCTACGTCGTAGTCTCCAACAACCCTTACAGTCTTATAGACTGGGAGAACTCATCTCTTGGCAAGTTTCGTGCTTATATGCTTTCAGCACTTATCTCTTCCGCATTTAGCTACCCAGCAATGCCTCTGGCGAGACAACTGGAACACCAGTGATGCGTCCACTCCGGTCCTCTCGTACTAGGAGCAGCCCCAATCAATTCTCCAACGCCCACGGCAGATAGGGACCGAACTGTCTCACGACGTTCTAAACCCAGCTCGCGTACCACTTTAAATGGCGAACAGCCATACCCTTGGGACCTACTTCAGCCCCAGGATGTGATGAGCCGACATCGAGGTGCCAAACACCGCCGTCGATATGAACTCTTGGGCGGTATCAGCCTGTTATCCCCGGAGTACCTTTTATCCGTTGAGCGATGGCCCTTCCATTCAGAACCACCGGATCACTATGACCTGCTTTCGCACCTGCTCGACTTGTCTGTCTCGCAGTTAAGCTTGCTTCTACCATTGCACTAACCTGACGATGTCCGACCGTCATTAGCAAACCTTCGTGCTCCTCCGTTACTCTTTGGGAGGAGACCGCCCCAGTCAAACTACCCACCAGACACTGTCCGAGACCACGTTTCGTAATCTTCGTTAGAACATCAAACGTTAAAGGGTGGTATTTCAAGGACGCCTCCACAATGACTAGCGTCACTGCTTCAAAGGCTCCCACCTATCCTACACATCAAAATTCAATGTTCAGTGTCAAGCTATAGTAAAGGTTCACGGGGTCTTTCCGTCTAGCCGCGGGTACACCGCATCTTCACGGCGATTTCAATTTCACTGAGTCTCGGGTGGAGACAGCCTGGCCATCATTATGCCATTCGTGCAGGTCGGAACTTACCCGACAAGGAATTTCGCTACCTTAGGACCGTTATAGTTACGGCCGCCGTTTACTGGGGCTTCGATCAGGAGCTTCTCTTTCGATAACACCATCAATTAACCTTCCAGCACCGGGCAGGCATCACACCCTATACGTCCACTTTCGTGTTTGCAGAGTGCTGTGTTTTTAATAAACAGTTGCAGCCAGCTGGTATCTTCGACTTACTTCACCTTCGTCCGCAAGGGACTACAATTACCATAAGCGCACCTTCTCCCGAAGTTACGGTGCTATTTTGCCTAGTTCCTTCACCCGAGTTCTCTCAAGCGCCTGAGTATTCTCTACCTGACCACCTGTGTCGGTTTTCAGTACGGTTTAGATAAACCTGAAGCTTAGTGGCTTTTCCTGGAAGCGTGGTATCAGTTACTTCGTGTCCGTAGACACTCGTCATCAGTTCTCAGTGTTAAGAGAGACCGGATTTGCCTAATCTCTCCACCTACCGCCTTAAACAGACATCCAACAGTCTGCTAACCTAACCTTCTCCGTCCCCACATCGCAGTTTATCCAAGTACGGGAATATTAACCCGTTTCCCATCGACTACGCTTTTCAGCCTCGCCTTAGGGGCCGACTCACCCTGCCCCGATTAACGTTGGACAGGAACCCTTGGTCTTCCGGCGAACGAGTTTTTCACTCGTTTTATCGTTACTTATGTCAGCATTCGCACTTGTGATACGTCCAGCAAACCTCTCGATTCACCTTCATCCGCTTACACAACGCTCCCCTACCCAACAGACTTTCGTCTGATGCCGCAGCTTCGGTGACTAGTTTTAGCCCCGTTACATCTTCCGCGCAGGCCGACTCGACTAGTGAGCTATTACGCTTTCTTTAAATGGTGGCTGCTTCTAAGCCAACATCCTAGCTGTCTAAGCCTTCCCACTTCGTTTCCCACTTAACTAGTACTTTGGGACCTTAGCTGGCGGTCTGGGTTGTTTCCCTCTTCACGACGAACGTTAGCACCCGCCGTGTGTCTCCTATGCATTACTCTTCGGTATTCGCAGTTTGCATCGGGTTGGTAAGCCGGGATGGCCCCCTAGCCGAAACAGTGCTCTACCCCCGAAGGTATTCACATAAGGCTCTACCTAAATAGATTTCGGGGAGAACCAGCTATCTCCCGGTTTGATTGGCCTTTCACCCCCAGCCACAAGTCATCCGCTAATTTTTCAACATTAGTCGGTTCGGTCCTCCAGTTAGTGTTACCCAACCTTCAACCTGCCCATGGCTAGATCACCGGGTTTCGGGTCTATACCTTGCAACTACATCGCCCAGTTAAGACTCGGTTTCCCTACGGCTCCCCTATTCGGTTAACCTTGCTACAAAATATAAGTCGCTGACCCATTATACAAAAGGTACGCAGTCACAGATTGCTCCGCTCCCACTGCTTGTACGTACACGGTTTCAGGTTCTATTTCACTCCCCTCACTGGGGTTCTTTTCGCCTTTCCCTCACGGTACTGGTTCACTATCGGTCAATCAGGAGTATTTAGCCTTGGAGGATGGTCCCCCCATCTTCAAACAGGATATCACGTGTCCCGCCCTACTTATTGTAAGCTTAGTTCCACAAAAAACTATTTAAGTACGGGGCTATCACCCGCTATGGCTCGACTTCCCAGACGATTCCTCTTAATTTATTGCTAAAACTTACTGGCTCTTCCGCGTTCGCTCGCCGCTACTGACAGAATCTCGGTTGATTTCTTTTCCTCGGGGTACTTAGATGTTTCAGTTCTCCCGGTTTGCTTCCTTAGCCTATGTATTCAGCTAAGGATAGTAGATTCTTCATCTACTGGGTTTCCCCATTCGGATATCTTGGATTAAACGCCTCTTATCGACTCATCCAAGCTTTTCGCAGATTAGCACGTCCTTCTTCGCCTCTGATTGCCTAGGCATCCACCGTGTACGCTTAGTCACTTAACCATACAACCTCAAATATTTTGGATTTGTGTTGATATCGGTAAACAACTGGTTATTTGCTTGTGTGCTTTTGTTCACACAAGGCTTTTCTTTACTCAGACTTTTTGGCGTGATGAGAAAACTCTTAATA
The DNA here is from genome assembly GCF_013377275.1 of Vespertiliibacter pulmonis. Classification (NCBI taxonomy): domain Bacteria; kingdom Pseudomonadati; phylum Pseudomonadota; class Gammaproteobacteria; order Pasteurellales; family Pasteurellaceae; genus Vespertiliibacter; species Vespertiliibacter pulmonis. The sequence goes on along the minus strand of NZ_CP016615.1, from coordinate 1,085,647 downwards.
ATATATTAAGTAGATTACTCAACACCGCTTGAAAAAATCTCAATTTTCAGCTTGTTTCTAAATTTTTAAAGAACAAAATATATTCTCTCTCGAGAAAACATCTTTAAATGGCGTCCCCACGGGGATTCGAACCCCGGTTACCGCCGTGAAAGGGCGATGTCCTAGGCCTCTAGACGATGGGGACAACATTTAAAGATGCTTTCCATAACATTCATCAGACAATTTGTGTGAGCGCTTATTAACGCAATTCGTCGTTGGTAAGGAGGTGATCCAACCGCAGGTTCCCCTACGGTTACCTTGTTACGACTTCACCCCAGTCATGAATCATACCGTGGTAAACGCCCTCCCGAAGGTTAAGCTATCTACTTCTGGTACAACCCACTCCCATGGTGTGACGGGCGGTGTGTACAAGGCCCGGGAACGTATTCACCGCAACATTCTGATTTGCGATTACTAGCGATTCCGACTTCATGGAGTCGAGTTGCAGACTCCAATCCGAACTTAGACGTACTTTGTGAGATTCGCTCCATGTCGCCATCTTGCTTCCCTCTGTATACGCCATTGTAGCACGTGTGTAGCCCTACTCGTAAGGGCCATGATGACTTGACGTCATCCCCACCTTCCTCCAGTTTATCACTGGCAGTCTCCTTTGAGTTCCCGGCATAACCCGCTGGCAACAAAGGATAAGGGTTGCGCTCGTTGCGGGACTTAACCCAACATTTCACAACACGAGCTGACGACAGCCATGCAGCACCTGTCTCAGAGCTCCCGAAGGCACTCCCGTATCTCTACAGGATTCTCTGGATGTCAAGAGTAGGTAAGGTTCTTCGCGTTGCATCGAATTAAACCACATGCTCCACCGCTTGTGCGGGCCCCCGTCAATTCATTTGAGTTTTAGCCTTGCGGCCGTACTCCCCAGGCGGTCGATTTATCGCGTTAGCTTCGGGGACCAAACTCAAAGCCCAATCCCCAAATCGACATCGTTTACAGCGTGGACTACCAGGGTATCTAATCCTGTTTGCTCCCCACGCTTTCGCACATGAGCGTCAGTATATTCCCAAGGGGCTGCCTTCGCCTTCGGTATTCCTCCACATCTCTACGCATTTCACCGCTACACGTGGAATTCTACCCCTCCCTAAAATACTCTAGCGACCCAGTATGAAATGCTATTCCTAGGTTAAGCCCAGGGCTTTCACATCTCACTTAAGTCACCGCCTGCGTGCCCTTTACGCCCAGTCATTCCGATTAACGCTCGCACCCTCCGTATTACCGCGGCTGCTGGCACGGAGTTAGCCGGTGCTTCTTCTGTAACTAACGTCATACCCAAGTGCTATTAACACCCAAGCTTTCCTCATCACCGAAAGAACTTTACAACCCGAAGGCCTTCTTCATTCACGCGGCATGGCTGCATCAGGGTTCCCCCCATTGTGCAATATTCCCCACTGCTGCCTCCCGTAGGAGTCTGGACCGTGTCTCAGTTCCAGTGTGGCTGGTCATCCTCTCAGACCAGCTAGAGATCGTCGGCTAGGTGAGCCCTTACCTCACCTACTACCTAATCCCACTTGGGCTCATCTCATGGCAGGTGGCCCGAAGGTCCCACCCTTTCATCTCTCGATTATACGCGGTATTAGCTACAGTTTCCCGTAGTTATCCCCCTCCATAAGCCAGATTCCCAAGCATTACTCACCCGTCCGCCACTCGTCAGCATAAGTACAAGTACTTACCCGTTACCGTTCGACTTGCATGTGTTAAGCCTGCCGCCAGCGTTCAATCTGAGCCATGATCAAACTCTTCAATTTAATCTTTTCGCTCAATCAATACTGACTCTATTACTTCTTTATGAATTTTCAAGTTAGCACTCATTAAGTCTTGTCTTTATATACTTATAACTACAAATTAACATCAACAAGTGCCCACACAAATTGTCTGATACATTATTAAAGAACAAAACAACGACGCACTATCAAATCAATCTTATTAATTCACAACAGCGCGTCGTTGTGTGGTGCGTATTATAGGTATTTCTAAAACGCACGCAAGTACTTTTTGCAAAAATATTTGAAAATTACATCAAAAGATGAAAAATAAATCAACAAGATGAAAATCACTTCATATTTTGTTTCTATTTTAGCTTATACTCATCATTTAATTTTTAGTTTATAAGGAGACTATTATGAATCTAGAGAAATTTATTGGCTTAGGGGTTGCGGGTAATTTTGCGGGACATTTGGAGCAAGCAGGTGAAGCCGCTGACTTTTTAAAAGTAAAAACGGAAGAAGCCATTCAACCAAAAGCAATTTTCCCTTTCTATGTACCAAGCAAAACTTTAAATGAATCTAACCGCTTTCTCTCTACTTTTCCATTATCGAATGATTTAATTGCTTTCCCGAACGATGCTGATAACTTGCAAATTGAACCAGAAGTCGCTTTACTTTGTGAAATTCAATATAAAGAAGATAACGTTATTGGCTTAAAAGCAACACATTTTGCTGCTTACAATGATTGTTCCATTCGCCGTCCAAATGCTCGAAAAATTTGTGAGAAAAAAAATTGGGGTGAAAATTCAAAAGGGATTTCTGCCACTTGGATTACTTTGGATAGTTTTGAACAAGGTGGAAATTTAGATAAATATCATATCGCTTGTTTTCACAAACGTGATGGGCAATTAAATGAATATGGTATTGATAGCCCAACAATCGGTTACAGCTATTTTCACCAAAAATTATTAGATTGGATCATTGATCGAATGAACAACCAACCAGATCAAGATCCAATGAATAATATTGCTGAACTCCTCGCCCAATCAAATTATCCGACACAAGCGATCATCAGTATCGGTGCAACTCGTTATACTAATTTTGGGGAACGTAATTTCTTACAAATTGGCGATACTAGCATTGTTGTTCTGTATAATGCTGAGAAATACAATCACGCAGATATTGTTAAAATGGCTGAGCAAGAGACATTTGCCGATGATATTTCAGCTTTGGTACAAGCGGTCAAATAATTAAAGTTTTTGCGACACAGATCGAAAATTTCATTTTTCGATCTGATTTTTAATATGTATTTTCCTATGATCATCGCTACTTTATTTCACTTGGAAATTGCATAATGTTGCGATATTTATTTTTTCTAATCATACTTTTACATAGCACTACGCTCTTCGCACAAACCTTTCCGCTAATGTTATTAGGGCAATATAAAAATCAAGACGTAACTGGTTGGGTAATGAGTGAAAAATTAGATGGAATTAGAGGATTTTGGACTGGTAGCACATTACTTAGCCGTCAAGGCTACCCGCTCAATCCACCCGATTATTTCATTAAAGATTTTCCACCTTTTGCAATTGATGGAGAATTATTTAGCCAGCAAGATGAATTTGAGTCGATTTCTGCAACAATTCGTTCAAGTTCACATAAAGAATGGTATAAATTAAAACTACACGTTTTTGATGTGCCTAATGCAGATGGAGATCTATTTACTCGTTTAAATTCTCTTAGACAATATTTAAACGAACACCCCACACCTTATATTGAAATTATTGAGCAAATTCCAATTAAAAATCCCGAGCATATTCAAAAATTTTTTACTGAAATTCAAAAACTAAATGGCGAAGGTATTGTTATCCGTAACCCAAATGCCCCCTATATTCACGGACGTTCAGCTCAAATTCTAAAACTAAAAGCAATAATGGACGAAGAATGTACTGTAGTTGCCCATCATCGAGGAAAAGGTAAATTTAAGAATATGCTTGGTGCAATTACTTGTGAAAATGAGCGGGGTCGCTTTCGTATCGGTTCAGGTTTTAAAATGAAAGATAGAACTGCTCCACCCGCAATAGATAGCCAAATCACTTATAAATATCGCGGGCTAACGCAATCAGGAAAACCAAGATTTGCAACATTTTGGCGAGTGCGAAATAAATAGGCTAATTCTTACTCACCAAACATAACATCGTTTTGACTATGAAATAACAAAAAAGAATACGAATCTAACCGCTTGTATTATAATAAGACTTTTTAATGAAAGGATACCTATGGATTTCCCAATTTGCCCACAATGTAAAAGTGAAAATACTTACCACGACTCTATCCAATTTGTTTGCCCTGATTGTAGCTATGAATGGACCGGTGAAGAAATTTCTGAGGAAGAAGATAAATTGATTGTTAAAGATAGTAACGGCAATTTACTTAATGATGGTGATGATGTTATTTTAATTAAAGATCTCAAATTAAAAGGCTCATCCGAAGTGCTAAAAAAAGGGACAAAATATAAAAGCATTCGTTTAGTCTCAGGCGATCATAATGTAGATTGTGGTAAACTTCTGCTTAAATCTGAATTTTTAAAAAAAGCTTAAACAAATAAAAACGGACACAACATTGTGTCCGTCTCATTTTCTATGCTTTGTAACTCTTAGCACTCATTATCTCAATGATCTGACGATCCATATACGCCATACTTTTTGTTGCAATCGCACATAAATTATTGATTGATTGATCTACACTATGATCTACAATTCCTTCATTACCCGTAACTCGACTATCATCTAATGCCATAAGTACCGCTTTATAAGCAGAAGATACCCCTGTCGAAACTTTCATTGCACAACTATTTGCTGCACCATCGCATAACACACCGCTTATATCGCCAATCATACTGCAAATTGCCATACTAATTACATTAAAGTTTCCCCCGAGCAAATACGCCATACCTGATGCACTACCCATCGCAGCCGTGGTTACCGCACAAAGTGCGGACAATTTAGGCAACTTACTATGGATATAAATTGCAATGGTATGGGATAAAAACAGTGCTCGGATAAGCTGTTCATCTGTTGCATTCACAAAACGAGCAACAATAACTGATGGCATTGTTGCTGCAATACCTTGATTACCTGATCCTGAATTACTCATTGCCGGTAATAAAGCACCGCCCATTCTAGCATCTGATGCAGAGGTCGTTTCAATCACAATTCTATTTAGCAGATCATCAGATAATAAACCAAGCTCAATCTGTTTTTTCAATGTACGCCCAATATGTAAGCCATATTCTCTTTCCAACCCCTCTTTAGATAACGCACTATTAAGCTTTGCAGCCTCTGCAATAAAAGATAATTGCTCAATAGGCGCTTGCATTGCAAAATCATAAATTTGTTGTGCTGAAAGTTGGTTAAAAAAATGCGAATCGTCTTCAGCTTTAGCAATTATTGTAGGCTGTTCAAAAATAACTTCATCATTTTTTTCAATTCGTACTACATTTGTATGTGAATCTTGAATACATACCCTTACCCATTCCTGTTTTCCCACTACTAAAGCTTCCGAATAAAGCGGAAAATCAACATCAGCAATTTCTACTTTTACACGATTTTCTACTAGTATATTTTTAGCATTCTCTACATCATCAGACCGAATATTTTTCAATACCTCTAAACCTGCTGTTGCATCTCCTGCAATAGCACCGATGGCAGCAGCAATTGGCAATCCAACCATCCCTGTTCCTGGCACAGATACACCCATACCATTTTTCATTAAATTCGGAGAAACTTTTGCTTGAATTTTCTGTATCTCAGAATCTAAATAAGAAGTCGCTATTGCTGATGCTAATGCTAAAGAAATTGGTTCAGTACAACCTAATGCTGGAGCAACATCACGCTTTACAATAGCAATAAGCTGCTCACTAAATTCAAAATCCCTATTCATTTCTTGTTAAACCTGTTGCAAATATTTTAACTATTCTAACCGCTTGTAGCGGAAAGAAGAACAAAAATACAATCATTTCACATAATTTTATTTCTATAATAAAAAAGCTAGACCCCGAAGGATCTAGCTTTGTATTTTAATTATTTACGATTATCTAATTTAATCGTGTATTGATATTACCATTGGTAACCAACACTTGCTGCTGCACCCATATTACCACGGCTATTGGTATTCGCACTGAATTTAATACCAATCTTACCATTATCTGATAAACGTGAGTAACCTACTGCAACTGCACTTTGGCCACGGTATGTACCAACACCTGCCGATACCATTGATTTACCTGGTAAAGTTGCGTGGTAAAGTTCCGCCGATGCTAATGCGCCAGCAATACCGCCTCTCAAATCTTTATCAACTTTGTTGATATGATTATGTAAGTTGCCTGCAACACCTTTCAACTGGCTAACATTAACCGCATCATTCGGATTTTTACCCGGTGCAACATTGCTAATCACTTTGTTGTTTGCGTTAATGCCTTCTTTGCTGATTGATGGGCCATCTTTAACGCCAATCTTATCAGTTGCAGTAACGGTATTGAACTCTGGTGTCATTGAGGTTGCAATCTCAATTTCTTTACCTTTTTGAGTAATTTCAATATTGTTACCCGCATTGACTTTAACAGTATCACCCATCTTCACTTTTTCTAATGAAGATCCTTTAACTTTACCGCTTGAGCCTTTCACTGCTTCAGATTTAACATTCCAGCCTTTCGCAACTTCATTAGCCACATTGTTCACATCAGAAGCAACTTGATATAACTGACCACCATTTACAGCATCTTTGCTATTTGCTGAGATTTCACCATCCGCAACATTTGTGATTTTCTTATCACCTGCATTAATACCATCTTTAGTAACACTTGGACCATCTTTAATCGTTAATCCGTGGTTATTAATTACTGTATCGCCAGTTTTAACGCTACCATCTTTGGTTAAGTCGATATCTTTCGCTAACTGAACAAGTAACTTGCCATCTTTTTCATTGACGCCAATGTTCTTCCCAGAAAGTTTATTCTTATCTGCTCCACCAACAATGTCTAAACGACTATTTAATGGTTTATCAATCACCTTGCCATCGTCGCCTGCAAATTTCAGACCGTCATTTAAAGTTGCGATCGTTTCTTTCTCACCATTTGGTTTGATGTACTCAATTCGGGTTTTACTTTCGCCGTCTTTACCATCATTACCATTTAAGCCCTTCGCTCCATCTACTACATGGATCTCTGCACTTGGTGATTTACCATCTTTGCCTGCTGGACCTGTTAAACCAATTGACCCGTCTTTACCATTGATAGTAACGCCTGATACACCATCTTTACCATTTACAGCCACTTTACCATCAACACCATCTTTTCCATCTTTGCCCGCTTTTCCGAACACGATGTCATCTTTTGTTGAGATTGCATAGCCATTATCAATTTGTTTTACAACAATATTGTTGCCTGCATCTAAGGTAAAGGTATCATTGGTTGCAATACGTTTATCGTTAGCCTCTGAATCATCTGATTTACCATTTGTACCTTCAACTGCTTTTGTTGTTAAGTTAAAGCCTGCTTTAGCTAATGCTGCTGTTTCTGTACCTTGAGCTACTTGCTTTAAGTCGCCCACGTTTACAGCATTATTCAACGTATCGCCTGCCGCTTTCGCTAACTCATTCAAGAAGTCTTCATTGCTCAATGGTTTATCTTTCTTACCTAAGCCACTTTCTACATTGCCTAATGATACTGGTGCATCACCTTTGCCCACTAAGTTAACTTTGTTGCTTGGTGTTGATTTATCATCAGCATTCTCATTCACATAAGCTAATGGAGAATCTACGCTAATTGTATTAACACCGCCTTTATTCTCAACTTTAACTGTAGTGCCTTGACCATTTACAAAATTCACTTTGTCATTTGGCTTCACTTTCGATACATCTTTACCATTACCTTGTAAATCCCAACCTGAGTTTTTAATCTCATTATGGATATCATCTTTGACTTGGTATAGCTGGCTACCATTCACAGCATCTTTACTGTCTGGCGAAATATCACCATCCTTAACATTCGTGATTTTCTTATCACCTGCATTGATACCATCTTTAGTAACACTTGGACCATCTTTAATCGTTAAGCCATTATCATTAAGTGTAGTATCACCAATCGTAACGCTACCATCTTTGGTTAAGTTAATGTCTTTCGCTAACTGAACAAGTAACTTGCCATCTTTTTCATTGACGCCAATGTTCTTCTCAGAAAGTTTATTCTTATCTGCTCCACCTACAATGTCTAAACGACTATTTAATGGTTTATCAATCACCTTGTCATCATCGCCTGCAAATTTCAGACCGTCATTTAAGGTTGCGATCGTTTCTTTCTCACCATTTGGTTTGATGTACTCAATTCGGGTTTTACTTTCGCCGTCTTTACCATCATTACCATTTAAGCCCTTCGCTCCATCTACTACATGGATCTCTGCACTTGGTGATTTACCATCTTTGCCTGCTGGACCTGTTAAACCAATTGACCCGTCTTTACCATTGATAGTAACGCCTGATACACCATCTTTACCATTTACAGCCACTTTACCATCAACACCATCTTTTCCATCTTTGCCCGCTTTTCCGAACACGATGTCATCTTTTGTTGAGATTGCATAGCCATTATCAATTTGTTTTACAACAATATTGTTGCCTGCATCTAAGGTAAAGGTATCATTGGTTGCAATACGTTTATCGTTAGCCTCTGAATCGTCTGACTCGCCAGTAGATCCTGCTACTTTCTTAGTCGTTAAGTTAAAGCCTGCTTTCGCTAACGCTGCTGCTTCTGTACCCTGAGCTACTTGTTTTAAGTCACCCACGTTTACTGCATTATTCAACGCATCGCCTGTTACATTCGCTAACTTATCAAGGAAAGCTTGGTTATCCGTTGGCTTATCTTTACCTAAACCACTTTCTACATGAGTAATTTGCTGATCACCTGCATTAATACCATCTTTATTAATAGTGACATTACCAACATGTAGGCTACCATTTGGCGTTAAGTTGATATCTTTTGATAATTTAACCGTTAAGTTACCTTTACCATCTGAATCTACGCCAATATTATTGTCTGTTAACCCTTCTTTAGCTCCACCAATAATATTTAAAGTTTCGCCTAATTTACGTGCCGATACATTGCCTGTATCTCCCATAAATTTAAGACCATCGTCCATCGTCGCTACTTCACGTGGTTTACCGTTCTCATCTTTATAAACAATACGTGTAATGTTTGCATTATTGTCTGCTGGATCAACAGTCGTTTTGCCTGGGGCAACAGTAATATTTGCTGACTTGCCGTCTTTGCCATTTAAGCCGATTGCACCGTCTTTACCATTAATAGTAACACCGTCTTTGCCATCTGCACCTTTAACGCCAATCGTGCCGTCTTTACCATTGATTGCAATCGCATCTTTACCGTCTTCGCCTTTAATGCCGATTGTGCCGTTTACACCATCAATCGCAATCGCATTAGCTCCGTCTTTACCATCTTTGCCAACGATTATTTTTGTTGCATTTAACTCATCTGTTGTCGCAACTTCATAACCATCTTTCACTTGCGTGATTTTGATGTTTTTGCCTGCATCTAACGTAAAGGTTTCATTGTTATTGATACGCTTATCGCCATCATTTTTAGCCTTATCTTCAATCTGACCACCTTTATTCGCTGATGTTAAGTTAAAGCCTGACTTCGCAATGCCATCTTTTAACTGATCAACATTTACTGCATCCGTACCGTTAGTACCTGCTGTTACATTCGTAATCGGCTTATCACCTGCATTGATACCGTCTTTAGTAATGCTTGGACCGTCTTTAATCGTTAAGCCATCATTATTAATCGTAGTGTTGCCTAACGTTACGCTACCATTTGGCGTTAAGTTGATATCTTTCGCTAATTTAACCACTAAACTATTGTTTGCAACATCACCGTAAACTCCGATATTGTTATCAACTAATTTAGCTTGGTCTGCTCCACCAGTAATATTTAGCTGTGAACCTAAAGTACGATTAATCACTGCGTCATTATCGCCTTTAAATTTAAGACCATCATCCATCGTCGCTACTTCACGTGGATTTCCGTTCTCATCTTTATAAACAATACGTGTAATGTTTGCACCGTTATCTTTTGGATCAACCGTCGTTTTGCCTGAAGCAACAGTAATATTTGCTGACTTGCCGTCTTTGCCATTTAAGCCGATTGCACCGTCTTTACCATTAATAGTAACACCGTCTTTGCCATCTGCACCTTTAACGCCAATCGTGCCGTCTTTACCATTGATTGCAATCGCATCTTTACCGTCTTCGCCTTTAATGCCGATTGTGCCGTTTACACCATCAATCGCAATCGCATTAGCTCCGTCTTTACCATCTTTGCCAACGATTATTTTTGTTGCATTTAACTCATCTGTTGTCGCAACTTCATAACCATCTTTCACTTGCGTGATTTTGATGTTTTTGCCTGCATCTAACGTAAAGGTTTCATTGTTATTGATACGCTTATCGCCATCATTTTTAGCCTTATCTTCAATCTGACCACCTTTATTCGCTGATGTTAAGTTAAAGCCTGACTTCGCAATGCCATCTTTTAACTGATCAACATTTACTGCATCCGTACCGTTAGTACCTGCTGTTACATTCGTAATCGGCTTATCACCTGCATTGATACCGTCTTTAGTAATGCTTGGACCGTCTTTAATCGTTAAGCCATCATTATTAATCGTAGTGTTGCCTAACGTTACGCTACCATTTGGCGTTAAGTTGATATCTTTCGCTAATTTAACCACTAAACTATTGTTTGCAACATCACCGTAAACTCCGATATTGTTATCAACTAATTTAGCTTGGTCTGCTCCACCAGTAATATTTAGCTGTGAACCTAAAGTACGATTAATCACTGCGTCATTATCGCCTTTAAATTTAAGACCATCATCCATCGTCGCTACTTCACGTGGATTTCCGTTCTCATCTTTATAAACAATACGTGTAATGTTTGCACCGTTATCTTTTGGATCAACCGTCGTTTTGCCTGAAGCAACAGTAATATTTGCTGACTTGCCGTCTTTGCCATTTAAGCCGATTGCACCGTCTTTACCATTAATAGTAACACCGTCTTTGCCATCTGCACCTTTAACGCCAATCGTGCCGTCTTTACCATTGATTGCAATCGCATCTTTACCGTCTTCGCCTTTAATGCCGATTGTGCCGTTTACACCATCAATCGCAATCGCATTAGCTCCGTCTTTACCATCTTTGCCAACGATTATTTTTGTTGCATTTAACTCATCTGTTGTCGCAACTTCATAACCATCTTTCACTTGCGTGATTTTGATGTTTTTGCCTGCATCTAACGTAAAGGTTTCATTGTTATTGATACGCTTATCGCCATCATTTTTAGCCTTATCTTCAATCTGACCACCTTTATTCGCTGATGTTAAGTTAAAGCCTGACTTCGCAATGCCATCTTTTAACTGATCAACATTTACTGCATCCGTACCGTTAGTACCTGCTGTTACATTCGTAATCGGCTTATCACCTGCATTGATACCGTCTTTAGTAATGCTTGGACCGTCTTTAATCGTTAAGCCATCATTATTAATCGTAGTGTTGCCTAACGTTACGCTACCATTTGGCGTTAAGTTGATATCTTTCGCTAATTTAACCACTAAACTATTGTTTGCAACATCACCGTAAACTCCGATATTGTTATCAACTAATTTAGCTTGGTCTGCTCCACCAGTAATATTTAGCTGTGAACCTAAAGTACGATTAATCACTGCGTCATTATCGCCTTTAAATTTAAGACCATCATCCATCGTCGCTACTTCACGTGGATTTCCGTTCTCATCTTTATAAACAATACGTGTAATGTTTGCACCGTTATCTTTTGGATCAACCGTCGTTTTGCCTGAAGCAACAGTAATATTTGCTGACTTGCCGTCTTTGCCATTTAAGCCGATTGCACCGTCTTTACCATTAATAGTAACACCGTCTTTGCCATCTGCACCTTTAACGCCAATCGTGCCGTCTTTACCATTGATTGCAATCGCATCTTTACCGTCTTCGCCTTTAATGCCGATTGTGCCGTTTACACCATCAATCGCAATCGCATTAGCTCCGTCTTTACCATCTTTGCCAACGATTATTTTTGTTGCATTTAACTCATCTGTTGTCGCAACTTCATAACCATCTTTCACTTGCGTGATTTTGATGTTTTTGCCTGCATCTAACGTAAAGGTTTCATTGTTATTGATACGCTTATCGCCATCATTTTTAGCCTTATCTTCAGTCTGACCACCTTTATTCGCTGATGTTAAGTTAAAGCCTGAGTTAGCAACCGTGCTATTTAACTGGCTGAAATTCACCGCATCATTTGGCTCTGTACCATTTGCAACGTTCGTAATTTTAACTGGTGCGTTATCTTTACCCGCAACATTTAAATTACCATCTTTCGCAGTAAGATTGACTGGTTTCTCTGGATCATTACCTAAAGTAACACCATCAGTTGCATTAACATGAGTGAAACTTACATTATCCGCTGTTTTATATATAAAGGTTGAGCCATTTTGCTCTAACTTCATATTTTTACCAGCTTCAAATACAACTTGATCGCCCGGGTGAACTGGTTGCTCACTGCTGCCCGTTGCATTATCACCATTTGCTTTCACAATCCAACCAGAAGCATTAATCGCTTTCGCTACATTTTCAGCGGTAATTAGCGAATCTTTATCTGTTGGTTCGGTAATTGCACCCGGTTTGCTTGCATTAGGCGATAAATTAGTGGTATTCGCTGCAACCGTGTACGTTTTGCTACCATCTGCATTATCACTTGCCGTAACATTAATTGGGCCTGTACCCGTTACATTAGATTTTGACGCATTTAACTGATTTAAATTAACCGCATCTGTGCCATTTGTACCATTAGCAACATGAGTAATTGGCTTATCACCTGCATTGATACCATCTTTATTGATCGTCACTGGACCAACATTTAAGCTACCTTCATTCGTTAAATTAACGTCTTTCTTCAGCTTGATTTGTACGCCATCACCATTAGCAACAGTTTCAATATTACTATCGCCTGTTACATTAACAGTATCACCTAGCTTTTTAATACCCGTTGTACCTGAATCACCATTAAAAGTTAAGCCTTTGGTACTTACGGTCGTATTTGCATCAACACCTTTTTGAATATCATCTTTTGCAGATTGTGATAAATCAACCGTATATTTAGTTGTATTATTTGCTTCTTGTGAAGATGTTACAGCAATTTTATCTGAGCCATTTGCAACAGTCGTGCCATTTGCATTAATTGTATAGGTTGTGCCGTTTGCATCAGTGTTTTTTGCAACATCGTGAATATTTGTACCTGCAACAACATTGGCTTTACTTGCATTTAATTGGCTTAAATTAACCGCATCTGTACCATTCGTGCCATTAGCAACATTCGTAATTGGTTTGCCTGCTGCATCAATACCTGTTGGAGATAATGATGGACCATTATCAATACCAATTTTATTAGTTGCTGTTACATTGTTAAATGAAACATCATCCGCAGTTTTATATACAAAAGTTGAGCCATTTTGCTCTAACTTCATATTTTTACCAGCTTCAAATACAACTTGATCGCCCGGATGAACAGTTTGATTACTGCTACCCGTTGCATTATCACCATTTGCTTTCACAATCCAACCAGAGGCATTAATCGCTTTTGCTACATTTTCAGCGGTAATTAGCGAATCTTTATCTGTTGGTTCGGTAATTGCACCCGGTTTGCTTGCATTAGGCGATAAATTAGTGGTATTCGCTGCAACCGTGTACGTTTTGCTACCATCTGCATTATCACTTGCCGTAACATTAATTGGGCCTGTACCCGTTACATTAGATTTTGACGCATTTAACTGATTTAAATTAACCGCATCTGTGCCATTTGTACCATTAGCAACATGAGTAATTGGCTTATCACCTGCATTGATACCATCTTTATTGATCGTCACTGGACCAACATTTAAGCTACCTTCATTCGTTAAATTAACGTCTTTCTTCAGCTTGATTTGTACGCCATCACCATTAGCAACAGTTTCAATATTACTATCGCCTGTTACATTAACAGTATCACCTAGCTTTTTAATACCCGTTGTACCTGAATCACCATTAAAAGTTAAACCTTTGGTACTTACGGTCGTATTTGCATCAACACCTTTTTGAATATCATCTTTTGCAGATTGTGATAAATCAACCGTATATTTAGTTGTATTATTTGCTTCTTGTGAAGATGTTACAGCAATTTTATCTGAGCCATTTGCAACAGTCGTGCCATTTGCATTAATTGTATAGGTTGTGCCGTTTGCATCAGTGTTTTTTGCAACATCGTGAATATTTGTACCTGCAACAACATTGGCTTTACTTGCATTTAATTGGCTTAAATTAACCGCATCTGTACCATTCGTGCCATTAGCAACATTCGTAATTGGTTTGCCTGCCGCATCAATACCTGTTGGAGATAATGATGGACCATTATCAATACCAATTTTATTAGTTGCTGTTACATTGTTAAATGAAACATCATCCGCAGTTTTATATACAAAAGTTGAGCCATTTTGCTCTAACTTCATATTTTTGCCAGCTTCAAATACAACTTGATCGCCCGGATGAACAGTTTGATTACTGCTACCCGTTGCATTATCACCATTTGCTTTCACAATCCAACCAGAGGCATTAATCGCTTTTGCTACATTTTCAGCGGTAATTAGCGAATCTTTATCTGTTGGTATAATAATGTTGCCCGCAGGGTTTGCTGTAACAGGTGCAGTCTCAACTGAGACTTCATAGTTTTTACCGCCACTATTATTTACCCCTGTTTCAATTTTAATAGGCCCTGTACCATTTACTGTTGTATGTTTTGCCGCTTCATTAGCAACTAGGTAAAGCTGTGATCCATTGATCGCATCGGTACTCTTAGAACTAATTTGCCCTGCAGCAACGTTGACTAATTGGCGCTCATTGCCTTCCGAACCAATAGATACGACAGATGTAGGGTTATTTCCTTTAAATCCCTCATAAACAATTCCATTTACTGTAGCTGAAGACGTTGGAACAGCTGCTCTATCTACTGAGTTTGAACCAATTGCAACACCATTTGGGTTATTAACAATAGCTCCTCTACCAAGACTCAAGGCATTCTCTTGTTTAGCTTCTGCACCTTTTCCGATTGCAATAGCCTCGACTGCCGTAGCAGCTGAGTCTGTTCCAAAAGCCATCGAATCCTTAGCCGATGCTTGAGATCTAAGACCAAGAGCAACGGATGCATACCCTGAAGAATTGGAATTACTACCAAATGCGATAGATGCTGTTTCAAGTGCATTAGCGAAGCCACCAAAAGCAATAGATTGTATTCCTGTTGAATTTGCTTTAACACCAAATGCAATACTTTGTTTTCCTGTAGTATGGGCCTGCGAACCTAGCGCAACTGAATTATCCCCATTCGCATTGGTACCAATACCAATCGCAACTGCTTGCTTTTCAGTTGCATTAGATTTATTACCAATAACAAGTGAATTTTTTGCATTAGCGATAGCTTCATTACCAAATGCTAATGCATCTTGAGCAAGAGTAACGGATTTATATCCAATTACCATTGCGCCTTTTCCTGAGGCGTGAGCATGTTTCCCTAAAGCAAGCGTTCCTTCTCCATCCGCAGTAGCTTGATTACCTAGTGCCATAGCATTAGCATCTTTAGCTAGTGAACCATCACCAAATGCCAGAAGTGGTGCATTGCCCTCTAAAGAGGCTGTTTCTGTTTTTATTTGCGTGCCTAAAGTAGAGACTTCCGCCATTACACTGGAAGATACACCTACAACAGATAAAAGGCTTGTTGCCAATAAAGCTTTATTTAAATTGATTGATTTCTGCTTATCTTTTGAATTTGAAGACGATTTAGCTCGCCCCTTAGCTAATTCAGAAACAGCTACCCAAGTTTGTGTAGCTTGATTCCAAACTACTCTAAATATTTTATTCACAAATATTATCCTTAATGATAAAGGGTCGAAAAGTGACCATTATATAGAAAACACAAAAAAAGATACACTTTTTTAACAAAAGTAGTTAGAAATCTCATCTATGTTTATATTAGTTTTACTATTCAATCACATAATTAAATAAATATAAATATAAAGCTAAATGAATGAGTTCCTTTTATTCCTCTAATTCACTTCAATATTTACAAAACTAAACATAACTCGACATGCTAATCTCTAAACAACGTAAATTATTTCTCAATCTAACGATAAAACTTAAAAATGATATGGATTATGTAAGCCTTTTTCACGTTTAACTTGTATAAGTAAATATATTGCCCTAGAATGTAAAATCGTTATGTATTTAAGAATATATAGCACATACATTCACCAATTATTTGGAGTTCATCATGAAATTACAAAAAAAACACTCAATGGCAACTACGGCATTATTTTTACTTTCTGCTTTAACATCTGGTAGCATATTTGCTGATAATAATGGGCAAGAAGGGCAGGAAGCTACTATAGAAGACGTTTTAAATGATATTAATGAAGTATTAGATGATAGTATTAATCATATTGAAGCCGCTGAAGCTCAGATTATTACTCATGAAAATGCACTTCTTGAACATGAAAAAGAACTTAGAATTCACGAAGCAGAAATTATTGATAACAAAGAAGTACTTCAAAACCACGCTGACCACATCCAAACATTGCAAGCAAACGTTGAAGACGTTAATGCATTTATTGCTGATACTAATACAATAAACGAAAAAACACTTAACTCTATTACAAAGCACAATGAACAGATTACAGCTCATTATAATGCGATAACTCAACAACATGATCTACTTATGAATCATAATGATGTATTAAAGCAAAACACCGATACGCTTACTCAACATGATCAACAACTAGATGAACATAGTGAAGTTTTGCATAACCATGCGAATAGCATTGAAGATTTAATTGAACGTAAAGCTGAAAAAATAGATTTAGAAAATAAAGCAGATATTGCCCAACTCAATCAAGTTAATCATCAAGTGACCAAAAATACAAGCAATATCACAGCTAACAAAGCAAATATTGATAATTTAATTGAGCGTAAAGCTGAAAAAAGCGATTTAGTAAATAAAGCAGATATTGCCCAACTCAATCAAGTTAATCATCAAGTGACCAAAAATACAAGTAATATCACGGCTAACAAAGCAAATATTGATAATTTAATTGAGCGTAAAGCTGAAAAAAGCGATTTAGTAAATAAAGCAGATGTTGCTCACATCAATCGTGTAGAAAACTTAGTCCGGAATAATGCCACCCATATAGAAACCGTAAAAAAACAAACACGCAATAATACCGCACATATTCAAAACTTAGATAATCGAGTGAATAAACTCGATAAAAAAATGCGCAAAGGTTTAGCAACACAAGCTGCATTAACTGGTTTATTTCAACCATATAGCGTCGGAAAAGCAAATATCACTGCAGCAGTCGGCGGGTATCAATCAAATACCGCACTTGCATTAGGTACTGGCTACCGTTTCAATGAAAATGTTGCAACAAAAGCAGGCATTGCTGTAAGTACGAATAAACACAGTGCCGTCTCTTACAATGTAGGCGTGAACTACGAGTGGTAATTTCTGATATAAATTCACTTAACTAACGCATAACAAAAGGCAGGACTATAATCCTGCCTTTTTACATCACGCTATTAATCGTTCAAAATACATTACAAAGTAATGCCAAATTTTGCTTGAACTACAGGAGCAAAATCTGAATACCCGCCAATATGTTCGTTATCTAAAAATACCTGAGGAACTGTCGCAACTGGCTTACCTACACGAGGCTCTAGATCCGCTTTTGATATTCCTTTTACTTCCATATCAATAAACTCGAAATCAAAATCCGGCAACTCCGCTTTCATTTTTTCTGCTAACTGTTTTGCTTTTACGCAATATGGGCAAGTCATACGCCCGAAAATTTCTACATACATACGTTCTTCCTTTTTATTAATTAAAAATCATTTACAAGCGGTTAAATTCTAACAAAAATTTACGATAAGTGGATACAATCTTACTACTTACAAAAAAGCCTGCTTTATGCAGGCTTTTTAACATTATCGTGTGCTAGTACTACTTGTCGTACGGCTTGCACGTT
Organism: Vespertiliibacter pulmonis; assembly: GCF_013377275.1. Classification (NCBI taxonomy): domain Bacteria; kingdom Pseudomonadati; phylum Pseudomonadota; class Gammaproteobacteria; order Pasteurellales; family Pasteurellaceae; genus Vespertiliibacter; species Vespertiliibacter pulmonis. Next base: position 1,067,703 of record NZ_CP016615.1, on the reverse strand, counting down.
TACGTTCTACTTCGGTCAATAATTTCTTACGGACACGTACTGAAGCAGGCGTTACTTCTACTAACTCATCATCATCAATAAACTCTAGCGCTTGTTCTAAAGTAAATTTAACTGGTGTTGTCAGAGTTAAAGCATCATCTTTTCCTGAAGCACGCATATTGGTTAATTTCTTCCCTTCTAACGCATTTACTGTTAAATCGTTTGAACGGCTATGAATACCGATTACTTGGCCTTCATAAATTTCAACACCGTGATCAATCATTAATTTACCACGATCTTGAAGAGCATAAAGTGAGTAAGCAAGAGCTTTACCTGTGCCATTTGAAATTAACACGCCATTAACACGCTGACCTATTTCACCTGCTTTTACATCATCATAATGACTAAAACTAGAGTAAAGTAATCCCGTTCCTGAAGTCATTGTCATAAATTCATTACGGAAACCAATTAAACCACGGCTTGGAATAATATATTCTAAACGAGTACGTCCTTTACCATCTGGCATCATATCACGCACTTCACCTTTACGAATACCTAATGCTTCCATTACTGCACCTTGATGCTGCTCTTCAATATCAATCGTAACCTGTTCAAATGGCTCTTGTTTACGACCATCAATCTCTTTGAAAATTACTTTCGGACGAGATACTGCAAGCTCATATCCTTCACGACGCATATTTTCAATCAATACCGACAAATGCAATTCACCACGGCCTGAGACACTAAATACATCAGAGTCATCAGTTTCTTCTACACGCAATGCAACGTTATGTACAAGCTCTTTTTTCAAACGCTCTAGAATTTGACGAGAAGTTACAAATTTCCCTTCTTGCCCACAGAACGGCGAAGTATTTACACAGAAAAACATGGTTACAGTTGGTTCATCAACAGATAATGGTGGCAACGCTTCTACATTATTAATATCACATAGCGTATCTGAAATATTTAACTCACCTAAACCAGTAATCGCAATAATATCACCGGCATAAGCTTCTGTGGCTTCATAACGTTGTAAACCAAGATGCCCTAATACTTGTCCAATACGACCATTACGAGCGTTCCCTTCACTATCAATCACTGTAACCGGTTGATTTGGTTTAACCGTACCACGTTTAATACGCCCAATACCGATTACACCTAAATATTTGCTGTAATCAAGCTGTGAAATCTGCATTTGGAACGATGCATCTTGTTCTACATCTGGGGGAGAAACATATTTTACAATCGCCTCAAAAAGTGGATCCATATTTGGTGCAAGCTCTTCGTGCTCAAGACCTGCCACACCATTTAATGCTGAAGCATAAATAATTGGGAAATCAAGCTGTTCATCAGTTGCCCCTAAATTTACGAATAAATCAAATACCTGATCCACTACCCAGTCAGGTCTTGCTCCTGGGCGATCAACTTTATTGATAACCACAATCGGTTTTAATCCGTGTGCAAATGCTTTTTGAGTTACAAAACGTGTTTGTGGCATTGGGCCATCAAACGCATCAACGACTAATAATACAGAATCGACCATCGATAATACACGTTCTACTTCACCACCGAAGTCTGCGTGTCCTGGCGTATCTACAATATTGATACGATAGCCGTTCCAGTTAATTGCAGTATTCTTCGCTAAAATGGTAATGCCACGCTCTTTTTCAAGATCGTTAGAATCCATTACACGCTCATCTGCATCACCACGACTGGTATCTAATGTGCCTGAAAGTTTAAGTAATTTATCAACAAGTGTCGTTTTACCATGGTCAACGTGTGCAATGATTGCGATGTTACGCAATTTATTTGTATCTATTTTTTGCATTGAAAGTTCTTATTTATAAAGTTTAGAGAACAGGTATAACCTATTCAAAGAGATAAAAGCAAGCCACACGGCTCACTCTACGAAATCTTGGAAATGTGATTAAGATCACAATTTACAAAAGGAGGCAATTATACCGATTTTTCTCTTTATCGGCTAGGAAATAAGCGGTGAGATCTGTGTAAAAATTTGCAAAACCTATAATTGAATATCTCTACGTCCCACAAATGAGTGAGAAAGCGTTGTGCCATCAACCATTTCTAGTTCTCCGCCAACAGGAATACCGTGAGCAATACGAGTTACCTTAATATTATGTACCAAACACATTTCTGCAATGTAATTCGCTGTTGCATCACCTTCAATTGTTGGATTAGTGGCAAGAATAACTTCGTGAAAAGATTCCTGTTCCAACCGCTGTTGTAGAAGATCTAACCCAATTTCACGAGGGCCTATACCATCTAGAGGAGACAGATGTCCCATCAGCACAAAATAGCGTCCTGAAAACTGTCCTGTTTGCTCAATCGCTTGAATATCTGCGGGCATCTCAACCACACACAACTGACCACTCAATTGTCGGCGGTAATTTTTGCAAATAGAGCATTCTTCTTCTTCAGTAAACGTTCGGCAAGATTTGCAATGCCCGATGTGTGTCATTGCTTCATTTAAGGCTTTAGACAATGCAATCCCACCTTTACGATTACGCTGTAAAAGATGATATGCCATTCGCTGTGCCGATTTCGGGCCAACACCTGGCAGAGCTCGTAAAGATTCAATTAAATTTTCAAGTAATGGGCTTGTTTGCATTGCAGATAGCTAATAGTGAAAAGCTCACATTCTATGCTTTAACTTCCCTTAGCTCAAGGGATTTTCATTTAGTATAACTCTCAATCTATCAATTACAGTAAGGTTTTCTAATGTGTGAATAAGATCACAGAATTAGATTAGGCTTTCCCGATAAAATACAACTGTTTTTTATACCATTATTCAGTGACTATTATTTAAGGAGCATAAAATGATTATTGGCTGTCCTAAAGAGATTAAAATTCAAGAATATCGTGTAGGTTTAACACCCGATAATGTTCAATCTTATGTTGCCGATGGGCATACCGTATTTATTGAGCAAGGTGCAGGTGCTGAAATAGGATTCTCTGATCAAGATTATCAACACGCTGGAGCAATTATTACCGATAAAGAAAATTTATTTAAGCAAGCAGAGATGATCATTAAAGTAAAAGAGCCGATTGAAAGCGAATATCACTACTTTAGAGAAAACCAAATACTTTATACCTATCTTCATCTTGCAGCCGATAAACCACTCACCGAAATGCTTCTTCAGAAAAAAATTCAAGCGATTGCTTATGAAACCATCAAAACAGCAACGGGCTTACCTTGTCTTGCACCAATGAGTGCTATCGCTGGGCGTTTATCAATTTTTGAAAGTGCTAAATTTATTCAAAAAACTTTTGGTGGAGAAGGAGTTTTACTAAGTGGAACAGCTGGCACACCTAAAGCAAAAGTCGTTATTTTAGGCGGTGGTGTTGTCGGAATTAATGCTGCTCAAATTGCTATGGGCATTGGTGCAGACGTTACCTTACTTGATATTAACGCAGAACGTTTAGCTTACATCGATCAAATGTTTGAGATGAAAATCAAAACATTAGTCAGTTCAAGAGGGACAATTCTTAGTCTGTTGCCTGAAGCAGATGTAGTTATTGGTGCAGTACTGATTCCTGGAGCAAAAGCACCTCATTTAGTTCACCGTGATGATCTAAAATTAATGAAAAAAGGCTCGCTATTAGTTGATGTTGCAATCGATCAAGGTGGTTGTTTTGAAACCTCTAAACCAACAAGCCACGAAGAGCCAACTTATGAGATTGAGGGCGTTATTCATTATTGTGTTGCTAATATGCCGGGTTGCGTTGCTCGCACTTCTACACTTGGGCTAACTAATTCAACACTAGAATACGGACTAAAAATTGCCAAACTTGGTGTAAAAAATGCTTGTTTATCTTCTTCTGCTCTACTACAAGGGCTAAATACTTACAACGGTAAATGTACTTTCAAAGGTGTTAGTGATGCCTTTGGAATCGAATACACTGAACCCCAAATTGCATTAATATAATAAAAACAGATATCGCCTAATTCTTTTTAGGCGATATTTCATTATAAAAAAACGGAAAATAGCTTGTACCCTACCCTTTTACATTACAACGATCCTAAAATAAGCTTAAAATATTACATAAATCTAAAGGTCTATTCTTTTTTATTACTTTTCGTATTCTTTCAATCCTTATTTCTTGCTAATCAATCCCGAATACATAAATAATTAGGAAAATATATATTTTCGGCTATAATCCATTAGATTTTCCGAGAGAAAATCTACAATAAATCATCATTTTAAGTTAATTCAAACCGAGAGTTGAAACTAATGAAAACAGAAAACCTTAGCACCACTAAACAGGTGTTCATTGGCTTACAAATGCTATTTGTCGCCTTTGGAGCCTTAGTCCTAATGCCATTGATTACTGGCTTAGATCCAAATACCGCTTTTCTTACCGCAGGTATCGGCACACTTCTCTTCCAGCTTTGTACAAAAGGTAAAGTCCCCATTTTTCTTGCTTCTTCCTTTGCTTTTATTGCCCCCATTCAATATGGCGTTCAGCAGTGGGGCATTGCCGTTACAATGGGGGGATTAGTTTTCACGGGTCTTATCTATTTTGTCTTATCACTTTTAGTTAAATTCAAAGGCGTGATGGTATTGGAAAAGCTCTTTCCACCTGTTGTTGTTGGGCCGGTTATTATCATTATTGGGCTAGGACTTGCCCCTGTTGCTGTTGAAATGGCAACAGGAAAAACTACGGATATACCCTATGAACTTGCCATTACGGTATCAATGATTACACTTCTTACTACACTAGTTGTAGCCGTATTTGCCAAAGGGCTAGTTAAACTTGTCCCCATTATGTTTGCAATTGTAGTTGGCTACATTCTTTCTCTTTGTTTAGGGCTAATCAATTTCCAACCAATCTTAGATGCCCCGTGGTTTAGCCTACCCCATTTAACTGCTCCAGAGTTTAAACTTGAAGCTATTTTATACCTTCTTCCCATCGCTTTAGCCCCTGCAGTAGAACACGTTGGTGGGATTATAGCAATCAGCGCCGTAACTGGAAAAAATTTCATCAGTAAGCCAGGCTTACACCGCACACTATTAGGTGATGGTATCGCCACCTCTGCAGCAGCAATGCTAGGTGGGCCGCCAAATACGACTTATGCAGAAGTAACAGGTGCCGTAATGCTCACCAAAAACTTTAACCCCCGTGTAATGACATACGCTGCAATCTGGGCAATTTTAATCTCATTTTGTGGCAAAATAGGGGCTTTCCTACAAAGTATCCCAGGTGTTGTAATGGGCGGTATTATGATGCTGGTGTTCGGCTCAATTGCGTCTATCGGTATCAATACACTTATTCGAGCTAAAGTTGATCTTAATGAAGCACGGAATTTATGTATCGTTTCCGTGGTAATGACCTTTGGGATTGGGCATATGCTGATTAATATTGGCAATTTTTCACTACAAGGCATTAGCCTTTGTGCTATTGTCGCAATTTTATTAAATCTCTGTTTACCTAAACCTGGAACTTCAACCACTACTGATAAAAACACAGATAATACGTAATTCACCACATAAATTAAAAGCACAAGAAAATCTTGTGCTTTTAATTATTGCAAGCGGTTATTTCTGCATTTTTCTTTGCAACTGCTGCCCATACAACATCTGTTGTGCCATTTGAATACTTTGAATTATCTCTCGCCTATCAATCGAACGGTTATCGCTATTTAACACGTTTTCCCAATAGAAAATTGCCTGCTCAAATTCATTATGTAAAAAAGCTTCAGAGGCAAGCAATAATAAACTCGAGCTCTCTTGAGGATCACCTTTTAAAGCTTCATCAACCCATTTTTTAGCTTGCGCCGAAAGTATCTGTTTATTTCGATAATACTCCGCCGTTGCCATCGCCCCTATAATAGCAGGTTTACGCCCTAACACATTGATTGCATTATTAAAACAGACCATCGCACTTTCAAAATCATTATTCAACGAATAAGCCTGTCCTAATTCAAACCACACATCACCATTATTGGCATTCTTACGTAATTGGTTTTGTAAATTAACGATATAGTGATCATTCCTCTGGCTGTTATCTTCTTCTGATTTTTTTGCTAAGAATGTATGCAATGCTTGCTCACCTTGTTGAACTTCCGCATAACGTCCTGTTTGGGCATAAAAAATAGTTGCTCCCGCCAAAACAACTAACATACTTAAACTCGCAAAGACAAGCGGTCTTTTTAATTTAGTATTTCGCAAATGATGTTGAACTAGCTGTGCTTGCTCAAAGGCTTGACGCTCTGCTGTTTCTCGCAAAAATTCAGATCGCTCTTGCGGTGCAAATTTTTCTGCTAATCTTACCGCTTGCTGATAATAAGTGCTATTTAACACGTCTCTTTTCATCATTTTTTCTCGCTACTCGCCAGCCTACTGCACTAAGAAATATCAATAATAACCCAAAGGGTAGTCCCCAAAGTAACCACGTCTGTTTATTCACAGGCGGATTGTAAGAAACAAATTGCCCAAAACGGTCTGTCATTATTTGAATAATTTCTTGATCCGTTTTCCCTTTGCTGATCATTTCATATACTTCTAACCGTAATTTATAGGCTTGTGTCGAATTAGATTCGACTAAATTTTGATTTTGGCATTGTGGACAGCGTAAAGATTTAGCTAATGCCACCGCTCTCACACGCTCACTATCCGAATGAAATTGATAAGTATCAACCATTTCTGCATGAGCAACCAAAGCACTCAAGCCTAATATAAATAACAATAATTTCATTACGGCTCCTTACGCAAGGCATCTAAGCGAGGCAAGAAATCTTGGATAAAATGAGGATTATAACCCTTTTGTTGATAACGAATAATACCGTGCTTATCCACTAAATAAGATGTTGGTGCTGAATTGACTTTCAACGTTTGCACTAAAAAATCTTGCTGTGAATCATCAATCACAACAGAAAATGGATTTCCCCATTTTACGAGCGCATAGCGGGCATTATCTGGTTTATCACTATAAGTTAGCCCAACGACTTTCACGCCCTTATCTTTTAATTCTAATAGCATAGGAAATTCTTTAATACACCAAGAACACCAACTTGCCCATACATTTAAGATAAAGGGTTCTTGAGGAAGATTCTGTTGGGTTACTATATTCTGGTGATCAAGCAGATCTGGTAAAGTAAATTCAGGTAAAGGCTTATCACGCCAATCTTCGCTTGGAGAAATTGCATCAGGATTTTTTAATTGTAATACCAAAAACATAACCAACACTAATACGATTACAAGCGGTAGGAAAAGGAATATTTTTTTCATTGAGAACCTATTCAATCAGAAATTATTTACGTTTATAGCCCAATAGTGCCAAAAATGAGGCAATTACCATCATCACACCGCCAAGCCATAATGCTTGAATATAAGGTTTATAATGCAGCCGAAACGCATATTCTTTATTACCCAATTTATCCCCCATGACAATATAAATATCATCAAGCCCTTTATGGGCTAATCCCACTTCTGACATTGTCATTGTACGAACATCATAATAACGCTGTTCGGGGTAAACTGTGCCTAAGAATTTTTCACCATCGTATAGATTAAATATTGCTTGCTCACTCGTATAATTCTGCCCAATTTGATGCTGAAAACCTGAGTATTCAAACCAAATACCAGCAAGCTCGCTACGATCACCAATCTTCATTCTTACCCCCATTTCATTACCATAATAACTATTCATCATTGCACCAATTACTGCAATAGCAAAACCAATATGAGCTAAACGCATTGCAAGTGGCTTGATTTGCCACATAAATAACCGATAAGGTAAGTGGGTTAAAATAATCCATATCGCTAAACTAATAAAAACTAAAGGTAACCACTCAATTTGATAAACACTATCGTGCGATAATGTTGCAAAAATCAATCCACAACTCAGTAGCACAGCAATAGGTAACAGTAACAACTGCCACACAATTAAGTTCATTGGAATAGACTTCCAGCGTAATACCACAGCAAATCCCATTATGCTGAGTAGAATCAATGCAAGCGGTGTAAATACGATATTAAAATACGGTGCACCTACCGATATTGATCCCCATTTCATCGCAGTAAAAATCATCGGATAAAATGTGCCAAGCACTACAACACAACAAGCAACAACGAACAAACCGTTAATTAACAAAAAAGCCGTTTCTTTAGAAAAAAGACGGAAACGCACATCACCAGACCATAAATTCGCCCGTAAAGCAAAAAGAGATAGAGCAACAAAACTCAGGCTAAAAAAAAGAATCAATAAAGCGATACCACGATCAGCATCTACAGCAAAAGCGTGTACTGAGGTGAGAACTCCAGAGCGTACAATAAATGTTCCTAATAAACTTAATGCGAAAGCAAAAATGGCTAACAGAATTGTCCAATAATTAAAAGCCCCTCGCTGTTCACTCACAATCAGGCTATGCACTAATGCAGTACCTAATAACCAAGGCATCAATGAGGCATTTTCGACAGGATCCCAAAACCACCAGCCTCCCCAGCCTAACTCGTAATAAGCCCACCACGCACCTAGTACAATTCCTGCGGTTAAAATACCCCAGGCAATAGCCGTCCAAGGTCTAATCCAGCGAGCAATCGCATAGTCAAATACTCCGCCTAGTAACATTGCTACCATCATTGCAAAGCTCACAGCAAAACCAACATACCCCAAGTAAAGCAAAGGGGGATGAAAAATAAGTCCAATATCTTGTAGCATTGGATTAAGATCTCGACCTTCTGGCGGCGGTGGAAAACCTCGTTCAAAAGGGTTAGATACAGATACAATAAATAAAGAAAAGCCAAAGGCAATTAATGCTAAAACGGCAAGAGTTCGATTGGCAAACAAGCGGTCAGTTCGTCGAGAAAAAAAACAGAAAACGCCCGTCCATAAGGATAACATTGTCAGCCAAAATAACATTGATCCTTCGTGCCCACCCCAAGTTGCCGCAAATTTGAAAAATATTGGAAGCTGGCTGTTAGAATGAGCAGCGACATAACGCACAGTAAAATCGTCAGTAATAAAGGCGTAACTTAATGTTCCAAAAGCAATAAACGCCAGTACCATTTGGCAAACACTAAAAAATGGATTAAGCGACAACCATTTCGGTTGATGCATCACTTCCCCCCAAGCAGAAAATAATACTTGGACAGCAGATAATATAACTAATAAAACCAAACAGAAGTAGCCTAATTCAGGCAACATAATTTTTCCATTAAGATGACAAAAGATTAAGCTATTCTAACCGCTTATCTAGCCAAAAAAAGTGTTATCCACTGCTATTTTGATCTAAGCTAAATCTCTAAGTGTTGGATATAATCCCGATACTGCTTGCTTTTAAATGGGACAATTAAAACGTCTTTATCATTCTGTATAAGTTGATAAAACTGAGGATAATTAAATGTTTCAAATTGATCACCAGTCTGATTTGTATCACTTTGGGCGTGTAAACTTCCGATTTGTTTAATTTTATCTTCCTTTTGCCCTAAATTATTCAAGTAAATTTCCATATTATTTTGCTTATCTAATACATAAACGTTGAAACTACTATCAAGATTATCTTCAAAGAAAAATTGTAAAAAACCTTCACTCGCAAAATGATGAATAACAGGTGGAATTTGTGACACTTCAGGTCGAATATTTCCCCAAGTCTTCTCCGATTTAATTTCTTGTAGCTCAACTTTTTGATTAAATACAAATTGCCATTTTCGCCCAGCTAATTTGAATGTTTGTGGCTGTTTATCTACAATTACGCCTGTTTGTACCGTAATACAACGATTAACTAATCCCATTACAAATTTCTGTAATTCAGTACGCAATTGTGAGCTATAACAAAAAACATTCACCGATTCAGGTGGTGCTGAGCTACGGTAGATTTTATTTGAAATAAGTTTTAAGGCTTTTAAAATAGAATCATTTCCATCAAAATGCTTTGTAACAATTTCATTCCACATATTGCGATAGATCAGACTAATACTGCCAATAATACCCTGCTTTGATGAACTCAGATTAAACAGATCAATTTGTGAAAGAGTTTGCTTTACAGCTAATTTTTTTGTTGGATCTTGCGTTAAATTGATCGCAATAATTAAATGTCGAATTTCATTCGGATGATACAAATCTTCAGCGAGCATTTTGGGTGCTTTTAGCGGGAAAGACAAACGAAGATCAGTAATAAATTGACGTAAACGGTTTAGACTAACCGTTTGGCTAACAATATGTAAATAAGTATTCACCGTAACAATACCGTTAAAATATGCCCAAGCAACCAATTTATTCAATGATTTATGATATTTTACATAACGCCTATTAGAATCATAAGTCGATAACGGAGCGTGATTAACCAAATACCACCCTGCTTTTGTCGAAGATTTTTCCGAAACTTCAATAAAGGTAACTTCTTCTTCGCTTAAATCTTTGGCAATTTTTTCATTAATCAATTCGACTTTACCTGAAAAGACTTCAAAAACAGAATAGAGATGACGCATTAAGATATCAGTATCTTGAGGCATTATGCTCGGGTTAATATGAAATTTACGGGCAAAATTAATTAAATTACGATAACTTCTCAACAAATGATCGACCAGCATTTTCTGTTGCTGCATCGCCTGCTTTGCTTTCCAATACTTCTTATTATCTAATAATTCAAAATCATGAGCCTTCCATCCCCAAGACAAAGCAAGTTGGCGTAACTCATTACATTTCCATTCATCAATCTGCTGATCCATTGCTTTAACATAAAAACAGTAACGTAAGCATTCTAAACGTTTGAATTCTTTACGCTTTTCTAAATAAAGTGTTACCTTTTCTAGCATCGCAAGATAAGGATCAAAATGATAATTTACCGTCTCATTAGATAATAAAATTTGTTTAAATTGACGAGAAATAAGATCTGTTTCAGGGTACGTTTCTGCGTAACTTTCTAATAATAAAATTTTAATGGCAGATTTATAGGGATTACGAATACCTTTATATAGTTGCCACAAACTTGCCCCAAAATACTCGCCAAGATGTAATTTAGAAAAATCACCAAAATCAATCCATTCATCTAGATTTAACTGATTTTCGGCAACTGCTTTTTCAATAATACGATTATAGGCACTCTCTTTTTCCAAAATATGTAGCCAAAGCACCCTCTTACCCGCTAGCCTAATTGCTGAACGATAAAATTCATCTAATAAAAAATAATACTGAGCTGAACCACTATTTTCTAAAGAAACTTCATTATGATATTTACCTAAACGAAATTCATCTGGATTCATTAAATAAAAATGAACATCAACGCCACAGGATCTTGCCCAAGCTTGTATTTTTTCTAATTTTTCAGTTAATCTCTGACGTTGTTCTACACTAAATTTTTTAGAATAACATAACCATAAATCAATATCTGATAAAGCATTTTGAGTAACTGAACCAAGACTACCCATTACATACAAAGCATCAAACTGATATTGCTCGGTAGTGCATAGGTCAATATCGACTAATTTATCAAGGTAATTTTTTTGTATATCATTGAGTTGGAAATCGTATACACCACAGGGAGCATTCTCTACAAATGCAATTAAAGATGGGGAATTATAATGAATTAAGACAGGAATTAACGAGAAGACATATTTAAAATCTTCACTACTATTATTTAATAAACGTTTAATTCGATAAGATTCTAATTGATCAACTCGAGCTTTTGCGATATTTAATCTACTACGAAAATCTGAATTAATTATACCTGTTGAACCTAAAACAAGCTGTCGCATTAATCAATCTCACCACTCAGAAAATTACTTTAATTTAACATTTTATGCTAGAAAGTACAAACCCTATAAATTGTTATATTAAGATCTCAGTAATACTAAAAATGCTCTTTATTACTAAATCATCTCACATCAAATACTTTTAGTATTGGACTAGCGATGAGATGATGAGATTTTTCCCATAACATAATGACTTTTCAATATTTTTCTCATAGCAAAATCCCCAAGGTCTCTCAACCTTGGGGTTATCTATAAAACCCTGATGGTGCCCTACTCTCACATGGGGAATCCCCACACTACCATCGGCATTACTGCGTTTCACTTCTGAGTTCGGTATGGAGTCAGGTGGGACCACAGCACTCTGGCCATCAGGAAAATTCTTTCCATCTATCTATTCTTTTTTCTATCACGTTACTTATTCTACTATTACTCGATGTAACGCATAGTCTCTTCTTTATTTCTCTAAAAACAAGCTGTCTGAACCTTTCTTCATTCATCTTTCGTTATCTTCTATAACCAATCTTTACCCTACATCAACTCCAAAACACTTGAGGTTGTATGGTTAAGCCTCTCGGGCAATTAGTATGGGTTAGCTCAATGTATCACTACACTTACACACCCCACCTATCTACGTCGTAGTCTCCAACAACCCTTACAGTCTTATAGACTGGGAGAACTCATCTCTTGGCAAGTTTCGTGCTTATATGCTTTCAGCACTTATCTCTTCCGCATTTAGCTACCCAGCAATGCCTCTGGCGAGACAACTGGAACACCAGTGATGCGTCCACTCCGGTCCTCTCGTACTAGGAGCAGCCCCAATCAATTCTCCAACGCCCACGGCAGATAGGGACCGAACTGTCTCACGACGTTCTAAACCCAGCTCGCGTACCACTTTAAATGGCGAACAGCCATACCCTTGGGACCTACTTCAGCCCCAGGATGTGATGAGCCGACATCGAGGTGCCAAACACCGCCGTCGATATGAACTCTTGGGCGGTATCAGCCTGTTA